>RSAS01000360.1 GCA_003934145.1 Candidatus Viridilinea halotolerans
CGTTGCAATGCGATTCCAGAAGGGGGCGCACACGTTTTCTGTCCGCCCTTAAACGGCGCTGGGGCGGCCAGCCGCCTCACGGGTCTGACTCGATAGAGCATAACATCGGCATAGGTTAGGAGACCCGAAGTCACCCGCGCCGCCACACCTTCTGTAAGCCAGCTTACGGTACCCGCACCGCGCCATGTGCTATGTTTAAACATAGTTTCGCGACAACTTTACCGTTTGCGCCATAGGTAGTGTCGCCTTTAGTCGGCATCCCAGCGCTTTCAAAAACCTCAGCCGACGAAAGTAGGCACTACCTATGGTAAGGGAAGGCTTCAAACAAAGGAGCAGGTGTGTCTGATCCACAGCAACGCTGCGCTAGTGCGCTTAGCGGTTCGGGAATGAGCGGATCGAGCCTCGGGGCGATCCTGGCCCTTCACGGGCGGAAGGCGATCGTCTTCGAGGCCGGGACGCGCCCCAAGTTCGCGGTCGGCAAGGTGAAGTACGCGGGTGCCATCCTGACCTTGCAGAAGCGTCTCGGCTTCCGCCAGCCGCGCCATGTCAACCTGAGCAAGCTGCCGAACCGCGTCACAACCGACTTACAGAAGCGTCTCGGCTTTTGCCAGCCGCGCCATGGGCGGGTGTCTCGTGGTTGACGAGCGCCGCCCGCGTAGCGCGGGCCTGCCGCGTCTCACCGGCACCTCGCGGGTGCTCCTCGTAATCGGAGCCTGGGCGCTCTTGGTCGGCGGGTTGCAACTGTACGCATGGTTCGCCCAACTGGCCCCGAGCGAACTGGTGAGTCAATTGTTGCTGGCCTGCCAGCACGGCTCCGCCGGCCCGCTTCTCTTCATCGGAGTAGCTGCGCTCAGCCCGTTGCTACTAGTGCCCGCTGCACTGTTGGGCGGCCTCGCCGGGGCTTGCTTTGGGCCAGTCACGGGCGTTCTGCTCACCCTGGTCGGCTGCAACCTCTCGGCCCTACTGACCTACAGCCTAGGACGACTCTCGCGGACGGAGCACGGTGCGCTGGCGCAGCTCTGTGCGCACTACGGGCCACGCCTCCAACGCCAACCCCTGCGTAGTATGATCATCTTGCGCCTGAGTTTCTTGCCCTACGACCCGGTGAACTACTTGGTGGGCTTGCTGCATGTGCGGCCCTGGCCCTTCCTGCTGGGCAATACGCTGGGCAGCCTGCCGGGTGTCGTGCTGATTGTCCTAACCGGCAGCACCGTTGGTCGGCTTGGGCCTGATGCGGCAACGATGCATCCACTTGCCATCCCTGCCGTCTTGGTACTGCTCATGCTGAGTGTCGGCCTCGCCATCGTGCTGCGGCAACGCACCCAACGGGGCGTCTGATGCGCTGCACGTTGCGCCCTTGCGCCAAGCAACCCGCCTTACCTGAAAGCTATTGGGTGCGACTGGAATCTGTAGGGCGGTGCCCTACACCCCTTCGGACTGGAGAAGGGTGCGAGGGAACCAGGTTCCCTCGCGCACCCTACCTACACATTTTGATCACACCCTAATGCCGTCGCCGTCACGCAATAGGGAACCAGGTTCCCTCGCGCACCCTACCTACACATTTTGATCACACCCTAATGCCGTCGCCGTCACGCAATGAGGAGTCGTCACGTGATCGATAAAGCGCTGCGTGTCCCTAAAGAGACCCTGCTCGGCCAGATGGTACGTGGCCCCCTCCGCCGCCTTCACCCGAACGCGGTAACGCTTGCCGCTGCTGTCATAGGCGTGGCCGCAGCGGGGGCCGCATGGCAAGGCGCCTACCTGCCCGCCCTCGGCCTCTGGATGCTCAACCGCGTGCTTGATGGCCTTGATGGTACGCTGGCCCGCACCACCGGACAACAGAGCGATCTCGGGGCGTATCTCGATATCGTGCTCGACCACGTTGTCTATGTCGCAGTGCCGCTGGGCCTTGTCCTGGCGATGGGCACGCCAGCCGCATACCTTGCTTTGATCCTGCTCTTGGCGAGCTTCTACATCAACGCGGCGAGCTGGATGTACCTAGCCGCCCTGCTCGAAAAGCGCAACGCCGGGGCGGCGGCCCATGGCGAATTGACCACCGTCACAATGCCCACCGGGTTGCTCGAAGGGGCCGAAACGATTGTGTTCTACACGCTCTTTCTGCTCTTGCCGGGGGCGCTCGTGCCCCTCTTCGGGCTGATGGCTGGGCTGGTGCTGATCACCGTGGGCCAACGCATGGTCTGGGCGGTGCGGAATCTTCAGTGAGCCAAAGCTGCGCCAGCCTCAGGCGGGCCCGTCGGCGGGGGTTCTTGATGGCTTGACCCAATACCTTCTTAAGGATCGCCTATTATGCTTGAACAACTCCCATCCCCACCGCTGGCAGCCCGTCCCACCAGTTGGCTGGCCCGCCACTGGCAGAAACTGGTCGCCGCCGCGATCTGGCTGACGCTCGCGGGCTGTTTCCTGGGCTACAGTCTGGTCACGGGTAGCACACCCACCGCGACACTCCAGTCCATCATTGACCTGCTGCGCACACCGTTGGGCCCGCTGCTCTACATCCTGATCTACACCCTGCGCCCGCTGGCCTTCTTCTCGGCGATTATCGTCACCCTACTCGGCGGCGCGATCTGGGGGCCCGTTTGGGGTACCGTGTTCGTGGTCATCGGCTCAAACATGTCGGCGACGCTGGCCTATGGCTTTGGACGCATCTTTGGTCAGGGCGTACTTGCGACGGGCGCACCCGCTGCCAGCGCGGGCGTCGTCCATCGCTACGCCGAACGGCTGCGGGCCAACGCCTTCAGCACCATCCTCGTGATGCGCCTGATCTTCCTGCCCTACGATCTCGTCAACTACCTAGCAGGCTTCCTGCGCGTACCCTACCGCCCCTTCGTCCTAGCCAGCATCCTCGGCTCGCTGCCAGGCACACTCACCTTCGTCCTGGCTGGGGCCGCACTCGACATTGATGACATCTTTGCCGGGAACGTCAGTGTTGCGGCGATCAACCCCTGGATGCTCGGCTTGTCCGCCATCCTGTTCGCGGGCGGGATTGCCATCGCACGTCTGCTGAAGCGGCGCGAGGGCGTAGAAGGATGAGCAAGATTGAATCTAGGAGTCACGAATAGGTGATGGGGAAGCCACGGATGGCCCTCACCCCCTGCCCCCTCTCCCGCGTTGCGGGTTCATGGACGGACAGAACATTCGCTCGGCAAGCCACGGATAGGTGATTGG
>RSAS01000270.1 GCA_003934145.1 Candidatus Viridilinea halotolerans
CCTCCCGCCTCCCGCCTCCCGCCTCCCGCCTCCCGCCTCCCGCCTCCCGCCTCCCCCATCCTACCGCCGCTGATGGTAGCGCGCCTGAAGAAAATCGATCCGCTGCTCACCAAGCAGATAGACTAGCCGATGCTCCTGCGTAATAATTCGCGCCCAGACCGCAGGGCTGAGGTGGTTGAGCAACTGCGGTTGGCCGAGGCTGCAGGTGGGATCACGCACAATTGCTTCGACCATCGTCATAATCTGTTCGGCAACCTGGCGGTCTACATGCACCCAGTAGCGTAAATCTTCCTGAAATTCGCTCTGGAAGACCGCATAGTAGACTTTACTCTCCATTGGTGGCGGTGTCTTTTTACGAGCCAAGACCCACCTCCCGCCGCAACTGTTCTAGGCTTTGGGCGCGCTCCGTGCCTTGGCGTGCCCGTGCTAACGCGGCGTGCAGGCGTGTGCTGTTGATTGGCGAATGAAGTAGATGAACGGTCTCAAGGAGGCTCCGCAGTTCATGCGCGGCAATAACCGCCACCTCTTCGCCGCCGTTGCGCCGTTGGATGATGTATGACTCACCGTTGTAGATCACTTCATCCATGATACTGCTGAAATTGGTGCGTGCTTCGGTGAAGCTCTTTTCGATGGGCATAGGTTACTCTCTTGGTAAGGGGGTTTTTTGCGGGGCCCATGCCCCCGCCATACTGTATTATGCAACGTCTTTGGGGTAAACCCCAAACCTCCGCCAGAAACGGTAGGGCTACGCCAAAGTCACCTCCGGTGGGGTTTCGGGGGAGGCGAAGCCTCCCCTGGAGAACTTTCGTTTTTTCGTTTTGGCGGCGAAGCCGCCAAAACGAAAGAACGAAGAGGATTTGGGGCGCAGCCCCAACGACGTTGACGTGGCCCTATCGGCGGCGGCGGCGCACGCCGTCTTGCGCCGCCGCGTAGCATAATGCTATACTCTCATGAAAAGCCATTGCGTCGTCCGAGCGAGGAGCAATACCCATGGTAGAACGCATCTGTCCTGAGTGTCAGCACGCCAATCCGCTGGAGAATCGCTTCTGTGGCGCGTGTGGTGCTGCGCTTACCCATCATGCGCTTGTGCCCCAGCGCAACGACGCGCTTGTGATTGCGGGCCAAACCATTCCTATGTCCCAACTCCAACAGGTGGGCAAGGCGGTTGCGGTGGGTTTGGCTGCCGTCGCGTTTGAGGCCGGGGCTGCGTGGCTGCGTCGCCGGAGCCAACAGCCATTGGCTTCTCAAGTGAGTAGTGCGCTGGCGGCAAATCCAGCGCCGACCACGGAAACTCCAACGCTAACCCATTTGGCCAATACGGTCACGATTGTGAGCCAGCGTGTCACCGAGATCTGGGATGAGGGTCGCCTCACGCGCCAGATTGTCGAAAAGCATGTTTGGCGTAAGGAAGGTTCGTAGCCGTTTATGGATACGCTGCATACAACGTTGCGCTCCCTGGGTTGGCGCTTGCGCTTGGGCGATCTGTTGCTCTGGATGAGCCGCACGCTCTGGCTTGCGCTGCTGGTGAGCCTGCTGATCAGCCTCGCCGGACGCTTTGTGCCAATTGAGCACCTCTGGCGCTGGGCGGGCTTGTCTCTGTTGCTCTGGACAATGGGGGTGGCCAGTTTCGCCCTGCTGCGCCCGATGCCGCCCCAGCGCGTCGCGCAGCGCGTGGATCACCAACTCGAACTGCGCGAACGTCTGGCGACGGCGCTGGAACTAGACGAGCGTCAAGCGCACGACCAACTCAGTGAGCGGCAGCAAGAGGATGCACGCCTGATTGCGACCAGCCTGAAGCCTGCGCAACTCCCGTTGACCTACGAGCGCCTGCCGCTCTTGGCCGCCGCTGCGCTGCTCATCCTGATCTGCGGCCTCTGGCTGCTGCCCAATCCTATGGATACCGTGCTTGCCGAACGGCAAGAGGTGCGCGAGGCGTTAGCCACCGCCGATGAACAACTGACGGAACTGGCCAACGAGATAAGCGCAGATAGTGAACTCTCCGACGAGGATCGCGAGCAATTGCTGCGCGAAATTCAGGCGCTGCAAGCGCAATTGCGCGCCAATCAGGGCGAACGCCAAGAGGCACTGGCCGATCTCTCCGCCGCCGAAGCGCAGTTGCGCCAACGTCTCGACCCCAACAGCGATGCACGGCGTGCCGCCCTCGAACAGATGGCGCGCAACCTTGCAGCCCTTGATGGCCAACCCCCCGCGCAGCGCCCTAGTCTCGAAGAGGCGGCTAATCAACTTGGCGAACTGGCGCAACAACTAGAGCAGATGAGCCCCGATGAGCGCCAAGCGCTGGCTGAACAATTGGCGCAACAGGCGGACCAACTGGCCAATAGCGATCCCCAGACCGCTCAGAATCTACAGAACGCGGCCAATGCCTTGCAGCAGGGCAATCCCCAAGCGGCAGCGCAACAACTCCAGCAGGCCGCCGACGGCGTGCGTGAGGCGCAAGGCCAGTTGAACAACCAGCAGACAACCCAACAATCGCTGGCCGAGCTCCAGAACGCCCGCGAACAGGTAGCCCAAGCCGGGCAGCAACAGACCGGCCAGGGCCAACAGTCCCAACAGTCCCAACAGGGCCAACAGGGCCAACAGGGCCAACAGGGCGAAGGCCAGCAGGGCCAACAAGGCGAAGGCCAGCAAGGCCAACAAGGCGAAGGCCAACAGGGCCAACAAGGCGAAGGCCAGCAAGGCCAGCCGGGCCAAGGGCAGAGCCAAGGTGAGCAAGCAGGTGAGGGCGGCGGCAGCAACGTGCCCAATCTCGGCGAAGGGCAGAGCAACGCCAATCCCGGCAGCAACCCCAACGGCAATGCCAACCAGCAAGGCAGTGGCACCGGCAGCAGCGATATGGTCTACCAACCCTTCAACCCCAGCAACCAAGCCGGTACTGCTGAGCAGGTGCAAGGGCAACAGGGACAGGGCGGCACCACCCAAGACCAGCAAGGGCAACAGAATATGCCTGGTGTGGCCAATGGCTCTCTGGTGCCCTACACCAATATGTTGCCCGAATACGCCCAATCCGCCCGCGAAGCGCTGGATCGTGGCTACATCCCCAATCACCGCAAAGATCTCGTCCATGACTATTTTTCGCGGCTGACGCCGTAGGTTGGGGGGGGTGTTTTTGTGGGGGCCATGCCCCCACCTCCCCGCCGGAAGGGGTTTTTTGTGGGGG
>RSAS01000564.1:0-15466 GCA_003934145.1 Candidatus Viridilinea halotolerans
AGGTCTTATCATGGGCTGCTTATTACGGCGCTAAAGCGCCTACTACCAGCGGCTTTTGCCCCATTTCCGCGAACCATCAAAAAAATAAGCGAACGGTGAGTCTGTTCTCTGTTCTCCGTTCTCTGTTCCCTGTTCTCTGCTCTCCGTTCTCTGCTCTCCGTTCCCTGTTCTCTGCTCTCTGCTCTCTGCTCTCTGCTCTCTGCTCTCATCACCCCCACCCCAAATTATCCGGGCTCGCCTTGGGCTGGGTGGGGTTGCCCTCCTCGTCCTTGCCATCCAACTCCTCTTCGAGCATCTGCTCGACCATTGTATCCCAGTCCTCCCCGGCATCTTCACCAAGCTCTTTGCCGAGTTTTTTGGCCCAGCGCGCAATCGCACGCGGGTCGCTCTCGTCAAGCCCCGCAAGGCTGCTGGGGTCGGCAATCGCCTCAAGGCGCGCCTCTTCCGATTTAACCGTAGCAAAGCGTGAAACGGCCCGCTGCACAGCGCTATTGCCGCAACGTGGGCAAGCGAGGCCGCTCGGATCGCTAAAGCCGCGTACCAATTTCTGGAATTTGCCATTGCATGCCGGGCAGAGATATTCGTAGATGGGCATAGCTGCTCTCTCCTTTCAAGTTACAGGACTTACGCGGTCGGCGTTTTTCGCCTGCGGCGGCGCGGAAAAAAAACAGGTTCTTCCGCCCTGCCACAGGCAGATCACTGGGTTACGCGGGCCGCCTGACCAAGCGACCGCGTAACTCCTGTCAAGTTACGCCTTCCGGCGGGGGCAGGGGAGGCTACGCCTCCCCCGAAAACCCTTCTTGTGTTCCGTTGTGGCGGCGAAGCCGCCACAACGGAACACATTTAAAGCACAATGACCGCCTCCACCAACAGCGGTGGCGCTACCGGGGCGGCGCTGAACTGATATGCCGCCAAGAGTTGCGGTACGACCGCTTCGACAGCGGCCATACTTGGCGCATGGATCATCAATAATGGTTGGCCTAAGTATACCTGATCGCCCACACGGGCCTGCATAACCAAGCCCACGCTGGGATCAATCGTATCCTCCTTGCGCACGCGCCCTCCGCCAAGCGCGTTGACCGCGAGGCCGAGGCTCGCACCTTCAATGGCACTGATGTAGCCCGCTTGCGGCGCGGGAAGCGCGATCTGCACGGGCGCACATGGCAGCCGTGTTGGTTCATCAAGGTAGGCGAGATCGCCTCCCTGCCCAGCAACCATCTGGCGCAATTTTGCCCATGCGGCCCCACTTGCCAGCGCCTCGCGCAATATCGCGTGCGCCGTCGCCTCGTCATCCGCCCGCTCGGCCATCAGCAACAACTGGCCGCTCAAGATCAAACAGAGTTCGATCAGATCCGGCGGGCCGCCCCCGCGCAATGCCCCAATCGCCTCGCGCACCTCTAACGCATTGCCGATGGCGCAACCCAACGGCTGCTGCATCGAACTGAGTACCGCACGCACCTTGCGCCCCGCAAGCTGCCCAATGTTTACCATCATCTGGGCCAGTTCCCGCGCCTGCTCTGGCGTGCGCATAAACGCACCGCTGCCATATTTCACATCAAGCACAATGCAATCCGCGCCCGCCGCCAACTTTTTACTCATCACACTCGCCGCAATCAACGGCAGCGACGCAACCGTCGCCGTCACGTCGCGCAGCGCATAGAGTTGCTTATCCGCTGGCGCAAGATCGCCACTCTGCGCAGCAATCACCAAACCAACCTCGCGCAGCAGGCGGCGGAACTCAGCACCACTCAGAGCCGTGCGCAGACCAGGGATGCTCTCCAGCTTATCCACCGTGCCACCACTAAAACCCAAGCCCCGCCCGCTCATCTTCGCCATCGGTAAGCCCACTGCGGCCACCAGCGGCGCCAAGACGAGGGTCGTCTTGTCGCCAATGCCACCAGTGGAATGTTTGTCCACCGTAAGTGGCGCCACATCGTGCAGATCGAGCATCGCCCCACTACGCGCCATCGCCAGCGTCAACGCAGTTGTTTCGTGCGCATCCATCCCGCGTAAAAAGACCGCCATCGCCCAAGCGCTCATCTGGTAATCGGGAATCGCTTGGGCTGCATACTGCTCAATGATCCAACCAAGCTCGCCACTACTCAGGGCCGCGCCGTCACGCTTCTTTGCGATCAAGTCTACCATCCGCATTGCTGCCTCCTCCCCTGTGCTGCTAAGGTTAGTGTAGCAGACCTCTGGGATATTCTTTTGGGTGTGACTGGCATCTGTAGGGCGGTGCCCTACACCCCTTTGGACGGGGGGAGGACGCGAGGGAACCAGGTTCCCTCGCGCACCCTGCCTACCCGTTTTGGTTTCACCCTAGTAATTTTGCAAACTCCTTGACAAGTATATCAAAACATGTTATATTCTTTGTTCGCAGTTAGGATTCCTTGCGTTCTGATCTATACGGTCAGTCGTTGCATGATACCGCGCCATTTGAGCGTTGGCACGTACAAGATGCTTTGCCCCGCCCGCCAGCCGTTCAGGTGACCGCCCTCTGGGCCGGTGCCAATGACCGGCCCTTTCTGTTTGTGTTCGAGTGTTTACACGTAGTTGGCACGCAGCGTCGTGAGCCGGAGAGCCTTGTGGCCTGGGTAGGTGCCCAGGCAAGACGACGACTGAGGAGAGGTGAATATGCCCCCACTGATTGAGTCTGTGGTGCTTCAACCGCTGATCGCGCCGCTCGACTTGGGCGCTAATGGACGACGCACCAGTCGGATCGAGCGCCGCTCGTTCGCCCAGATCCAGGACGCAATCGAGGTGCCACGCCTGATTGAAACGCAGGTTAATAGCTTTGATTGGTTCCGCCGGGAAGGTCTCCGCGAGTTGCTCGCGGAGATTTCGCCGATTACCGACTTTACCGGCAAAAACCTTGAACTCCGCTTTAAGGACTATGTCTTTGGTGAGCCGCGTTTCGATGAGTTCCAGTGCCGCGAACGCGATCTCACCTACGCCGCCCCCCTGCGCGTCAATGTTGAGTTGCATATTCTTTCTACTGGCGAGATTAAAGAGTCTGAGATTTTTCTTGGCGATTTCCCCGTCATGACCGATAATGGCACCTTTATCTATAATGGTGCCGAACGGGTTGTTGTCTCGCAGCTCATTCGTTCCCCTGGTGTCTATTTCAAGGACGAAAAAGATCCTACCTCTGGCCGTGCGCTCCATTCTGCGAAGTTGATCCCCAGCCGTGGTGCGTGGCTCGAGTTTGAGACCAATAAGCGCGATGTCATGAGCGTGAAAGTGGATCGCAAGCGCAAAATCCCCGTCACGATTCTTCTCCGCGCTATTCTCGCGTGGCAGACGGAGCGCGTGAAGGGTGAAGATGGCCGCGAACGCGAGACCGGCGAGGGTCGCTGGGTTCCCGATAATGAGCTCGATCAGCACGGCCATAATGAGCAGATCCTTGAACTGCTGCGTGAAGTTGATCTCGTGCCTGAGCATCCCTATACCCAGGCGACGCTCGATAAAGACCCGACCCATAATAGCAAAGAGGCGCTTATGGAGCTCTATAAGCGCCTCCGTCCCGGCGATCCGCCTACTCTCGAGAATGCGCGCTCGCTCATCGAGTCGCTGCTCTTTAATCCCCGTCGCTACGATCTCGCTAAGGTCGGTCGCTATAAGCTCAATAAGAACCTCTGGGAGCGTGAGACGCGCCGCGATGGCGTCTCCGATGCGCCTGGTATGACGGTGCGCGTTCTGCTGCCCCGCGATATTATCAAGATTGTTGAGCAGCTTATTCAGCTCAATAATGGCCACGGACGCCCTGATGATATTGACCACCTGGGTAACCGCCGCGTGCGTACCGTCGGTGAGTTGATCCAGCAGCAGTTCCGCGTCGGTCTATTGCGCCTTGAACGGGTCGTTAAGGAGCGTATGTCGCTGCTTGATCCCGATGGCGCAACCCCCAATGGCTTGATTAACATCCGCCCTGTCGTCGCGGCCATGCGCGAGTTCTTCGGCGGTTCCCAGTTGAGCCAGTTTATGGATCAGACCAATCCGCTGGCTGAGTTGACCAATAAGCGCCGCCTTTCGGCCCTTGGCCCTGGTGGCCTTTCGCGCGATCGCGCCGGTTTTGAGGTGCGTGACGTTCACCATAGCCACTATGGCCGCATTTGCCCCGTTGAGACGCCGGAAGGCCCGAACATCGGCCTTATTGGCACGATGTCCACCTTCTCACGGGTCAATGAGATGGGCTTCCTAGAGACGCCCTACCGCAAAGTCTATAACACAGTAGATAATACCCCCGTCTGGATGGAACGGGCGGTCTTGCTGCGTGATGTGCGCGACCTGCGTACCGGCGAGTTGATCGCCGCTAAAGGCACCCGTACCGATGAGGCCACCGCCCGCCGTATCACGATCGGTCTGCTCCGTGGGCAGTTCATCCGCGAAGATGTGGTTCATCCAGAGACCGATGAGGTGATCGCCGAAGAGGGTGTCGAGATTAATCGTATCCTCGCGGAGAAGATTGCCGATCTTCCCCTCAAAACGATCCGTATTCGCCCCGTCGTCTCGAAAGAGGTTGAGTATCTCAGTGCCGACGAGGAAGATCGTTTCGTTGTGGCCCAGGCTAATGCTCCTATTGATGAGCATAGTCGCTTCAAGAATCCCTTCGCTGCCTGTCGTTTTGCCGAGAAGTTTGTCCAAGAGCGCGTGGAACGCATCGATTACATGGATGTCTCGCCCAAGCAGGTGGTGAGTGTCTCGACGGCGCTCATTCCCTTCCTTGAACACGATGACGCCAACCGTGCGCTGATGGGCTCTAACATGCAGCGCCAAGCGGTACCGCTGCTGCGCCCCGATGCTCCGATTGTTGGCACTGGGATGGAATTTCGCGCCGCCCGCGACTCGGGCCAGGTTGTCGTCGCACGCGGTTCGGGCATGGTTACCGCTTCGACCAGTGAACACATTGTGGTCGAAGAGGAGGACGGTACCGAGCGTGAGTATCGCCTGCGTAAGTTTATGCGCTCCAACCAAGATACCTGCATCAACCAGCGCCCCGCTGTCTTGAAGAGCCAACGCGTTACTGCCGGCGATATTATCGCCGATAGCTCCTCAACTGATAATGGTGAATTGGCCCTCGGTCAGAATATTTTGGTGGCCTATATGCCTTGGGAGGGCGGTAATTTCGAGGATGCTATTCTCGTCTCCGAACGCCTCGTGCGCGAAGACATCTTTACCTCCATCCATATCGAAAAGTATGAGGTGGAGGCGCGTGATACGAAGCTTGGCCCCGAAGAGATTACCCGCGATATTCCCAATGTGGGCCAAGATAGCCTGCGTAATCTGGATGAACGGGGTATTATCTATGTCGGGGCTGAAGTGCAGCCTAACGATATTCTCGTCGGCAAAATCACGCCCAAGGGCGAGACTGATCTCACCGCTGAAGAGCGTCTGCTGCGGGCGATCTTTGGCGAGAAGGCGCGTGAGGTGAAGGATAGTTCGCTGCGCGTGCCCAACGGTGTGCGTGGCAAGGTGATTGATGTCAAGGTCTTTGCCCGCAGCGAAGGTGCCGAACTGCCCGTCGGCGTCAATCAGACCGTGCGTGTGCTGCTCTGCCAGAAGCGCAAGATTAGCGCCGGTGATAAGATGGCCGGACGCCACGGCAATAAGGGTGTGGTCAGCCGCGTGCTCCCCGTGGAGGATATGCCCTTCCTGCCCAATGGTCGCCCCGTGGACATCATTCTCAACCCGATTGGTGTGCCTTCGCGTATGAACATTGGCCAGATTTTGGAAACGCACCTCGGTTGGGCCGCCGCCCGCCTTGGCTTCCGTGTCGCTACTCCCGTCTTCGATGGGGCCAGCGAGCGCCAGATTAAAGAGCACCTGATCGAAGCCGGTTTGCCCGGTGATGGCAAGGTCACTCTCTACGATGGGCGCACCGGCGAGGCCTTCGACCATCCCGTCACTGTCGGTTATGCCTATATGCTCAAGTTGGCCCACTTGGTTGAAGATAAGATCCACGCCCGCTCGACCGGCCCCTACAGCCTCGTTACCCAGCAACCGCTCGGTGGCAAGGCACAGTTTGGTGGCCAACGCTTCGGTGAGATGGAGGTCTGGGCGCTTGAAGCCTATGGCGCTGCCTACATCCTCCAAGAGATGCTCACCGTGAAGTCGGACGATGTGGTGGGCCGCGTCAAGACGTATGAGGCCATTGTCAAGGGCGAACCCATTCAGGAGGCCGGTGTCCCTGAGAGCTTCAAGGTGCTGATCAAGGAGCTCCAGAGCCTTGGCCTTAGCGTCGAAGTGCTCAGCGAAGACGAAAAGCCGGTCGAGCTCACCGACGATGTGGATGGCGATATGGCTGCCCTCGACGGCATCAACCTCAGCGGGATGGAACGTGGCGAATTCTAGCCTTATCCGCTAACGGTTGACAAAACTCACGGAATCGGGTAAACTCTCCATAGAACTAAAGTTCTATGGAGGTTTCCCTATGCCACGCACCGCTCGTCTTGTTGAGTACGATCCGCGCCAAGTGTTTAGCCGCTTGGCTCTATGTCGAAAACCCTGGTCTGGCCCTTGACCGCAAGGCTGCCCTTGCTGCCAAATTCATCAAATGGCAGCCCAAGAAACGGCCTGAGCGTGGCACAATTACAGAGGGGATGCGCATGCATTTTGCTGCGTATCTGCCGCCACAGGAGTGAGCCTAATGCTCGAAATTAATGACTTCAACGCCATCCGTATCAGTCTGGCCTCCCCCGAAGATGTTCGTGGTTGGTCGCATGGTGAGGTGACGAAACCTGAGACCATCAACTATCGCACCCTAAAACCTGAACGTGATGGATTGTTTTGTGAGCGAATATTTGGGCCTACGAAGGATTGGGAATGCTACTGCGGAAAATACAAACGAGTCCGTTATAAGGGTGTAGTTTGCGATAAATGTGGTGTTGAAGTCACCCGTGCCAAAGTGCGACGTGACCGCATGGGCCACATCAATCTCGCCTCGCCGGTCAGCCATATCTGGTTTGTCAAGGGTACCCCTTCGCGCTTGGGCCTCCTGCTGGATATTAGCCCGCGTAATCTCGAACGTGTCCTCTACTTTGCCTCGTATGTCATCGTCGAGGTCAATGATGAGTTGCGTGAAATCACCCGCGAGCAGATTCATGCCACCTACGCCGAGCGCCGCGAGAAGGTGCAGCGTCAGGCTGAGGATAAGCGGATTGAGATGAGTACCCTGCTCACTCAGGATCTCGGCGGCATGGAGACGGCCCAGGTGAGTACGCAACAGCGCATTGAAGAGGATTTCCGCAACCTGCGCGACGAAATCCTGGGTGAGGCTGATCGTTTGCGTGAGCGCTTTGAGGATTTCGCCGGTGAACCGGTTGACGAAGATGTTACCTTCCGTGGCACGGTGATCCTGGAAGAGGGCGAGTTGATCAGCGAGCGCCTTCTGGATCAGATCGAAGAGATGGTCGAGCAGGAGTGTGAAGCCCTTGATGCGCGCCGTGTCCGTGACATGGAAGATGCCGAACTGCTCACCAGTGCGGAGCGTGAGCGTAAGGATCTGGAACTCAACCAGGAGCAAGAGAAACTCCAAGAACGCCTCGTCCGTGAATTGGATAACCTCCAGCGCGAAGAGAAAGAGAAGATCGATCACCTCGACAGCCTGAAGGTGACACGCATTCTCAACGAGAACGAGTATCGTCAACTGCGCGATACCGCCCCCGGCGTCTTCCGCGCCGACATGGGCGCCGGCGCGGTGCGTGAACTGATCGAGCGCACGGTGGATCTCGACCGCTTGGCCGAGGATCTTCAGCTTGAGGTGCAAACCACGCAGGGCCAGCGGCGCAAAAAGGCGACCAAACGCCTCCGCGTCGTCGAGGCCTTCCGCAAGAGTGGCAATCGGCCCGAGTGGATGATCCTCACCGTGCTGCCCGTCATTCCCCCCGATCTGCGCCCCATGGTGCAGCTTGATGGTGGCCGTTTTGCCACTAGCGACCTCAACGATCTCTACCGCCGCGTCATCAACCGCAACAATCGCCTCAAGCGCCTGATGGAGCTCAATGCGCCCGAGATCATCGTGCGCAACGAGAAGCGCATGCTGCAAGAGGCCGTTGATGCCCTGATTGACAATGGCCGTCGCGGGCGCGCCGTCTCTGGCAAGGGCAAACACCGCCTCAAGAGCCTCTCCGATATGCTCAAGGGCAAGCAGGGGCGCTTCCGCCAGAACTTGCTCGGCAAGCGCGTGGACTACTCTGGCCGCTCGGTGATCGTCGTTGGCCCCAATCTCAAGCTCCACCAGTGCGGGCTGCCCAAGAAGATGGCCCTCGAACTCTTCAAGCCCTTCGTCATGCGCCGCCTCGTCGAGAAGGGCTTTGCCCACAATATCAAGAGTGCCAAGCGTATCGTCGAACGCATTCGCCCCGAAGTCTGGGACGTGCTTGAGGAGGTCATTCAAGACTACCTCGTGCTGCTCAACCGTGCGCCTTCGCTTCACCGCCTCTCCATCCAAGCCTTTGAGGCCAAGTTGATCGAAGGCTCGGCCATCCAGCTCCACCCCCTCGTCTGTGCCGCCTTCAATGCCGACTTTGACGGCGACCAGATGGCCGTCCATGTGCCGCTCTCGCGTAAGGCCCAGGAAGAGGCCCGCTCGCGCATGCTCAGCAAGTACAACCTGCTCAGCCCGGCCCACGGCGATCCGATCATCACGCCCTCCCAAGACATCGTGTTGGGCTGCTACTACATCTCGATGGTTAAAGACGGGGCCAAAGGCAGCGGCAAGACCTTCGCGTCGGTTGATGAGGCGATGCTGGCCTACGACCGTAAGCTGGTGGACATTCAGGCCCCCATTCTTATCCGTATGCCCGGCGAGCCGAAGGAGAAGAACGACCGCGCCGAGCGTACCCGCATGTTGCCCCCCTCCCCCGATGGCACGCCGCGTATGCTGATCGAGACGACGATTGGCCGAGTGCTGCTCAACGACAAGCTGCTGCCGCCCCTCCGTTTCCGCAACCGCCTTGTGGATAAAAAGGGCCTCAAGGAGATCATCGCCGACTGCTACCAGTACTTCACCAACCTGAAGAACCTGAGCCAAGCCAATCTTGATGAGATCCGCGAAATCCATGGGCCAAAGTCGGAACAGGAACTGGCGCGTATCTATGGCTCCGAACAGACCGCCTTGCAGGCCGACATGATTAAGGCGCTTGGCTTCAAGTATGCCACCCTCGGCGGGATGACTATCGGCATCAATGATATTGAGGTGCCCGAAGAGAAGTATCGTATCGTTGAGCGGGCCGAAAACGAAGTGCTAGATGTCGAAAAGCAGTTCCGCCGTGGCCTCATCACCGAAGACGAACGCTACCATGAGGTTGTTCGCATCTGGCAGGATGCCACCAAGCAGACCATCGCCGCAGTGAAGCAGAACCTCAACCAGTTCGGCCCGGTAGCCATGATGTCCACCTCCGGTGCGCGTGGTAACATCAACCAGATCTCACAGATGGCCGGCATGCGTGGCCTGATGTCTGATCCTACCGGACGCATCATTGAGTTGCCGATTAAGGCGAACTTCCGCGAAGGCCTCTCGGTGCTCGACTACTTTGTCTCGACCCACGGTGGTCGCAAGGGTCTCGCCGATACCGCCCTGCGCACCGCCGACGCGGGCTACCTGACGCGCCGCCTCGTAGACGTAGCTCAAGACGTGATTGTCACCATTGAGGACTGCGGCACCGAAGACGGGGTCTGGCTCCACACTGCCGACGACGAAGAGTTGATGGAACGCCTCGAAGCGCGCATCGTTGGGCGTGTCCTTGCTGTGCCGCACTATGCGCCGACGACTGGCGAGTTGCTTTTTGATCGCAATACCGAGATTGAAGACGATGTAGCGGCCAAACTGATCGAGCATGGCGTTACCTCGATCTATGTGCGTTCAACCTTGAGTTGCCAAGCGGAACACGGCATCTGCCGTCTCTGTTACGGGCGCAATCTGGCCACCGGCAAACTGGTGGACATCGGCGAGGCGTGTGGCATCATTGCCGCCCAGTCGATCGGCGAGCCTGGTACACAGCTCACACTACGTACCTTCCACACCGGCGGTGTCGCCTCCGCCGACGACATCACCCAGGGTTTGCCGCGTATCCAAGAGATCTTCGAGGCGCGTGTTCCCAAGGGCAAGGCGCTACTCGCCGAGATTGATGGTGTCGTGCAGGTCACCAAGAATGACGATGGTTTGCGCCAAATCCGCGTCGTCGCCTCCGAGATCTACACCGACGAGTACTATCTGCCCAAAGGCTACGAGCGCATGGTTGAGCCCGAGACCGATGTGGTCGAGGGCCAAGTGCTTGCCGAGAGCACCCGCGCTGGCGAAGCCCCCATCTTGGCGCGCCTCACCGGACGGGCTTTTATCTACGACGACAAGATCGTGATCAGCCAGGAGGATCGCGAAGAGCGCGAGTTGGACGTGCCCCATACGGCGCGTTTGCGGGTTGATAGCAGCGAGCGGGTGGTTGCGGGCCAGCAGTTGACCGACGGCAGCGCCAACCCCCAGGAGTTGCTCGATCTCCAGGGCCGCGAAGCCGTGCAGCGCTACTTGGTCAACGAGGCCCAGAAGGTCTACCGCAGCCAGGGCGTGAATATCAACGACAAACATGTCGAAGTGATCGTGCGCCAGATGTTGCGCCGTGTGCGCATCGAGGAGCCCGGCGATACTGGTATGCTCCCCGGCGAGCTGATTGAGGCTGCCGAGTTCCGTCGCCTCAACAACGACATCGTCAGCCAAGGCGGTGAACCGGCCACGGCAGCCACCGTGCTCTTGGGCATCACCAAGGCCTCGCTCAACACCGACAGTTTCCTCTCCGCTGCTTCGTTCCAAGAGACCACCCGCGTCCTCACCGACGCCGCGATCAACGGCAAAGTGGACTACTTGCGCGGCCTGAAGGAGAATGTGGTTATCGGCAAGCTCATCCCCGCCGGTTCAGGCATCGAGAAGCGCTTGCTTGATGGTACCAAGCGCGAGGATCTCGTGAGCGAGATGGCGCGCATGATGGAAGAGGGCCAGAGTATCAACGTGCCCGCCGAGGCGCCTCCCGATGTGCTACCGGCCATTGATGATGACGAGCTAGCCAGCGAAGATCAGTTCTGGGAGATGGTTGATCGCAGCGTCCACGAGGGCAACCCTGACGAGAAGGTGGAGGGGGAGGCATAGCTTCTGTTCGGCGGGGGCCTGGGGGCACCGCCCCCAAAAATCCCCCCCTTGGGGTGTACGCGGTGGCGCAGCCACTGCGTACACCCCAAAAACTCTAGGGCTAAAGACCGATGGCTACCAACCCTCTGCGGGCTACAATAGGTTCAGTTATGCTGAACAGTAGCCCAAAGCCGCGAGGAGGCCATCTTGACGAGCGTTGCAACTGCACAAGAATACCAGCAACTGCATCCCCCAGCAGGGCTGGTTATTCGTAAATTTGACTACAGCGACACCGATTACGCCAACTTTGTGGCAGTTGGCAACCGCATTTACCCTGAATACCCCGATACGGTTGCGGAATACCGCCATTTTGATCAAGCGCTTCCCGCCCATCTGAAGCGTTGTCGCTGGTTAGCGGAGCATAACGGCCAAGTGGTAGGCTACGCCTCCTATGGCCAATTCGAGGACATGTACCACCCCCAACTCTTCCACATTTCTGTAGCGGTACTGCCCGAAGCGCAGAGTCAGGGGATTGGAACGGCGCTGTATCAGACCGTTTGTACTACGTTAAAACCCTTCGATCCGCTGCGCCTGCGAGCGCGTACCCGCGCCGACTATGCCACTGGTTTGCGTTTTGTCCAGCGTCTTGGCTATCGCGAAGACATGCGCGAGTGGGAATCGCGGCTAGAGATCGCTCAGTTCGACCCGATCCCCTATGCGGGCCACGAGGAGCGCGTGGTAGCCAGTGGGATCAGGATCGCCACCCTCGCCGAATTGATACAGGAAGATCCCAATCATCGCCGCAAGCTCTACGAACTGGATCTTGAGCTTGCGCTCGATGTGCCCCATCCCGAGCCACAGACCACCTTCTCCTACGAAACCTTCGTCCACAATGTCTTTGCTGCGCCGAATCTTATCCCAGAAGGCTACTTTGTGGCTCTGGATGGCGAAACCTACGCAGGCATCAGTGCCCTCTGGCGCAGCCAAGCCGAGACCGATTGTTTCTACACGGGGCTAACCGGCGTACGCCGGGCCTACCGGCGGCGCGGAATTGCCCTTGCCCTCAAGTTGCGGGCGCTCGCCTACGCGCAGCGTCAAGGAGTACGGATCGTCAAGACGTGGAATGAATCCAATAACCGCCCGATGCTGAGCATCAACGAGCAACTCGGTTTTGTTAAACAGCCAGCGTGGATCAGCTTTGTCAAAACGCTTGCGGAAGAAGCATGACTCTCCCTCTCGTGCATGTAACGGGATCGCCCTACGAGCAAGGGTTGCTCCATGGTGAGGCCTTACGCGAGCAGATCGCGTGGAATCTCAACCTCTACTTTGCCCGCTTCGAGCGTGAACTTAAGTTAAGCCATACCGAGACGCTAAATCGTGCTTGGCGCTACGCCGAGGCGATCCAGCAGCAGAGTCCGGCCTACTATGCGGGGATGCGCGGTATTGCGGCTGGATCTGGCTTTGACCTGGCGGCGATTGCGGCGCTCAATGTGCGCTACGAACTCTTCTATGATGAGTTCAGCGAGAAGCCGTTGCCCGACGGCTGCACCGCCTTCGCCCTGCTGCCCGAAGCAACCGTTGAAGGTCACCTGCTTATTGGCGAAAATTGGGACTGGATTGTCGGCGTGCGTGGGGCAATTATCCACACCGATGAGCCTGATGGCTTCGCTACACTTGCCTTCACTGAGGCAGGCATCTTTGGGGGCAAGATCGGCTTCAACAGCGCCGGCATCGGTCTCTTGATCAATGGCCTCACCAGCCAAGACGACGACTGGAGCCGTTTGCGTCGTCCCTTCCATGTGCGCTGCTATGAAATCCTGCGCTGCCATGAACTCGAAACGGCTGTGCGTGTCGTGACAAGCGAGGATCGTTCATGCTCGGCCAACTTTTTGCTGGCCCAAGCCCCTGATCGTGTCGTCAATATCGAGACGTCGCCTGAGCGGGTGGGCTTGAGCAGGTGCCAACATGGTTGCCTCGTTCATGCCAATCATTTCGTCAATCCGCAAGCGCTGGGCATTGTTGAACGCAACATCGAAGAAAAGCCCCATTCGCCGTGGCGTCACGCTCGCTTGGAACATCTCTTGCGCGCCTGTCAGCCCTTGACCCTGGCCGATCTCCAAGCGGTGCTGCGTGACCACGAAGGGCATCCATACGCCGTCTGTTTCCACATTGATCCCAGCGAGCCACCCGAACAGCACTACGAGAGCGTGATTTCAGCCATCATCGATCTTGGCACCCAGCGCCTCTATGTCAGCGACGGGCCGCCGTGTCAGGCACCCTATGTGCGTTATAGTTTGACGTGAGGGATTGTGAGGTATTCACATGTGGCTCATCGTGGGCCTGGGCAACCCAGGCAGCCAGTACGTGCGCACCCGCCACAACATTGGTTTCGAGGTAGTAGCGACCTTGGCCGAGCGCCATCAGATTGCGTTGCGCGGCAAACGCGCCAATAGTCTCATTGGTGAAGGGCGGATCGGTGAGCAGCGTGTAGCTCTTGTGCAGCCACAGACCTATATGAACCTGAGTGGCCAAGCGGTTGCGGCGTTGTGCAACTGGTACAAAATCGAGCCAGCCCGCGCATTGCTGGTGGTCTATGACGATATGGACATCCCCTTTGGGCGGATGCGCTTTCGCGAACGTGGCAGCGGCGGGACGCACAACGGCATGCGTTCGATCATTGGCCAACTTGGTGCCAACGCATTCCCCAGACTGCGCGTGGGCATTGGCCAGTCGCCGGGCAAGATGGATGCTGCGGCCTATGTTTTGAGCCGTTTCAGCCAAGAAGAGCAACCCCAGTTGTCTGAACTGCTTGAGCGTAGCGCCGACGCGCTTGAGTTGATGCTATGCGAAAGCCTCACCACCGCGATGAATCGCTACAACCCAACCTAAAAAGCCATCGCGCCGCCCATTCGGGCGGCGCGATGGCTTTTAGGTTGGGTGCAGCGCAATCCCCATTTTTGGGGCAAGTCCCAAGCCGAATTTCTTACCGCGTTGTGGCGGCTTCGCCGCCACAACGCAGTGAGAAATGCTACTTGATGGTGACCGTAGCCCCAGCCTCGACCAACTTGGCCTTGGCGGCCTCGGCGTCTTCCTTGGAGACAGCCTCTTTGACGGCCTTGGGAGCGCCCTCGACCAGATCCTTGGCCTCCTTGAGGCCGAGGCTCGTCAACTCACGCACCGCCTTAATGACCTGAATCTTGTTGGCACCGATCTCCTGGAGAATGACATCAAACTCGCTCTGCTCCTCAACCGGCGCCGCCGCTGCAGCCGCACCATCACCACCAGCGGCGGGGGCGGCAAAGCCACCCATCATCATCGGGGCAGCAGCCGTCACGCCCCACTTATCTTCCATGGTCTTCTTCAGTTCGACCAGTTCCAGCACGTTCAGCGTCTCAATCGACTCAACAATCGCATTAACCTTATCGCTCGCCATGGGAGTCAACTCCTAAATAATGTATCGCTACGCGAATTCTGCCACTATTGGCTTGGGGGAGCGGGGGAGGCGAAGCCTCCCCCGCTTATCTTCTCTTTTGTTGTGTATTGGCGGCTTCGCTGCCAATACACAACAAAAAAAGATTTATGTACCGTTACGCTGCTGCCTGCTCATCAGCGGGCTGCAACTGATCGATGCGCGCTTGGATGACGAGCGCGACGTTAGTAATGGCCGCGTTGATCACTCCGACGACACCAGAGATCGGCGCCGAAACGGCACCAAGTACCTGGGCAAGCGCCTGCTCACGAGTGGGCAGCTTGGTGACCGCATCGAGGCCTTCGGGTGCGATAGGGCTTGCGCCGAGGAGACCGCCCTTCAGTTTGAGCGGCTTAACCTTGACTTGGCTAGCATCAACCAGCACCTTAGCAACCTTAGCGACATCATCGTAGGCAAAAATGACCGCCGTCGGCCCCTCAAGCGTCGGCTCAAGGCTCTCCTTCCCGACATTACGCGCAGCAAGGCGTAGCAGCGTATTTTTGGCGACAATCATCTCGGCACCGCTTTCGCGGAGCTTGCCGCGCAGGGCAAAGAGATCAGCCACCGTGAAACCACGATAATCAGCGACTACAGCAAGTTGTGAACGCTGCATCTTGTCGCTCAGTTCAGCAACGAGATCGATTTTACGTTGGGTTGGCATGGTTATTCACCTCCTTTCTGGTGAATTTTTTGAAAGCCAAAGGCTCCTTGGAGGGGGGATTTGCGGGGGCATGGCCCCCGCGCCCCCGCCGGACGGGAGGATTTGCGGGGGCCACGCCCCCGCCGGAGGGGGGATTTGCGGGGGCCATGCCCCCGCGCCCCCGCCGGAGGGGGGATTTGCGGGGGCATGGCCCCCGCGCCCCCGCCGGACGGGAGGATTT
>RSAS01000564.1:15566-16040 GCA_003934145.1 Candidatus Viridilinea halotolerans
GCGGGGGCCACGCCCCCGCACCCTCGCCAGACGGGAGGATTTGCGGGGGCCATGCCCCCGCACCCCCGCCAGACGGGAGGATTTGCGGGGGCCACGCCCCCGCCGGCGGGGGGATTTGCGGGGGCGCAGCCCCCACGCCCCCGCCGGAGGGGGGATTTGCGGGGGCATGGCCCAATATCTTTCAAATAAGGGAGAGCATAGACCTCACAGGTCTTTGCTGATGGTGTTCTAGTGCAGAAGAGCAGACCTGTGAGGTCTTATTTGAAACGTATTGGGGCATGGCCCCCGCGCCCCCGCCGGCGGGGGGATTTGCGGGGGCGCAGCCCCCACGCCCCCGCCGGCGGGGGGATTTGCGGGGGCATGGCCCAATATCTTTCAAATAAGGGAGAGCATAGACCTCACAGGTCTTTGCTGATGGTGTTCTAGTGCAGAAGAGCAGACCTGTGAGGTCTTATTTGAAACGTATTGGGGCAT
>RSAS01000968.1 GCA_003934145.1 Candidatus Viridilinea halotolerans
TGCCACGGATGGCCCTCACCCCCTGCCCCCTCTCCCACGTTGTGGGAGAGGGGGCAAGGCGGCGGGGTTCGGGGTTCCCCCTCTCCCGCTTGCGGGAGAGGGGGCTAGGGGGTGAGGGCCATCCGGCGTATCACTATCTTCTCCTTTCCTACTTTTCCTATTTCCTCTAAACCTAATCAATGCAAAAACTGACTCTTGCCGAAATCCGTGAGCGCTTTCTGAGCTATTTTGAGCGCAACGGTCATACCCGCGTCCCAAGTTCGCCGTTGGTTGTGGCTCATGATCCGACGCTGCTCTTTGCCAATTCGGGTATGGTGCAGTTTAAGGATGTCTTTTTGGGTGCTGAAGAGCGCCCCTATTCGCGTGCTGTTACTGCCCAGAAATGTTTGCGCGTTTCGGGAAAGCACAACGATCTGGAAGAGGTTGGCCCGTCGCCGCGTCACCATACCTTCTTTGAAATGTTGGGCAATTTCTCCTTCGGCGACTATTTTAAGGCCGAGGCGATTCGCATGTCGTGGGAGTTGCTCACCCAAGAGTTTCAACTGCCGGTGGAGCGGCTCTGGTTTACGGTCTTTGCGGGCGACGACGAGGTGCCCGCCGATGAGGAGGCGGTGCAACTCTGGATCGCGCAGGGGGCCGATCCGAGCCGTGTGCTGCGCTTCGGGCGCAAAGATAATTTTTGGGTGATGGGCGACACCGGCCCCTGTGGCCCCTGTTCGGAGATTACGGTCTATTTGGGTGATGATCTGAGTAAGATGACGGCTGAAGGTGTTAATTCCGATGATCCCGATTATGTGGAGGTCTGGAATAACGTCTTTATGCAGTATGAGCGCGCTACGATGCAGCCCCTGCCGCGCCCTTCGGTGGATACGGGCATGGGTTTGGAGCGCATGGCGATGGTGTTGCAGGGCGTGCGCTCCAACTACGCAACCGATGCGTTTGTGACGCTTATTGCGCGGGTGATGGCAGAATTGGGCAGCGATGAAGCGCACTACCACGCCCATTTTGCCAACTATCGCGCCATTGCCGACCACGCCCGCGCCGTGGCGTTCCTGATTGCCGATGGTGTGCTGCCCGGTAATGGCGGACGCTCCTATGTGCTGCGGCGCATCCTGCGCCGGGCGGCCTACCAAGGGCGCGGCATTGGGTTTGAAGCGCCTTTTTTGGCCAAAATCATCGCCACGGTGATCGATGACATGGCCCCGGCCTACCCGGAGTTAGCGGCGCGCCGGGCGTTTATTCTTGAATCCGCCGACGACGAAGAGCGCCAGTTTCTGCGCACGCTCGCCGGGGGCATCGCCCGCCTCAACAGCGTTGTGACGCAAATGCAGGCCGAAGGCAGCAAGCTCGTCGCCGGTCAGGATGCCTTTGTGCTCAAAGATACCTTTGGCTTCCCACTCGATCTGACCCAGAAGATCGCGGCGGAGCAAGGTCTGCAAGTGGACGAAGCGGGTTATGATGCGGCGATGCAGGCGCAGCGCGAACGCTCGCGGGCGGCGGCCAAGTTTGCGCGCAGCGGCGACACCGAACTCTGGAGCGACCGCGGGCTACCTGCGACGCGCTTTGTGGGCTACGATGCCCTCACGGGTGAGGCGACCGTCTTGGCGCTCGTCGCCGAAGGCGACATGGTTGCCCATGCCAACACAGGCGCCCAAGTGCAGGTCGTGCTTGACGCGACGCCCTTCTATGCTGAAAGTGGCGGCCAGGTGGGCGACACGGGCAAACTCACCTTCGCCACGGGCATGGTTGAAGTGAGCGACACGCTGCGTCCCGTGCCGGGGTTGATTGTCCATTATGGCACGCTGCGTGCGGGCAGCCTCAGCCTGGGGCAGCAGGTACATGCCGAGGTAGATGGAACGCGGCGCACGGCGATTATGCGTAACCACACGGCGACCCACCTGCTACACCGGGCGCTGCGCGACCTTGTGGGCGAACACGCGGCCCAAGCGGGCTCGCTGGTGGCCCCGGAGCGGCTGCGCTTCGATTTTACGCACAACAAGGCCCTCGACACGGCCACCCTGCGTAATATTGAAGCCCGCCTCAACGCCTGGGTACGCGCCGACGGGCGGGTCAGTTGGGACGAGATGAGCTACCAGGCGGCGTTGGACAGCGGCGCGATTGCGCTCTTCGGCGAGAAGTATGGTGATCTCGTGCGCGTCGTGAGGATCGAGCGCGGCGACGGGACGCTCGTGGAGGGCTTCGCGTCGCGTGATTCACGCGAACTCTGCGGCGGCACCCACGTCGCCAGCACCGGGCAGATCGGCTACGTGCGCATCTTGGCCGAGAGCAGCATCGGCAGCGGCATCCGGCGCATCGAAGCGCTGACGGGCCAAGGGGCCGAGCAGTGGGCCGAACAGCAGGCGCAGATCCTACGCGACCTCGCGGGCCGTTTGGGGGTCGCGCCGGCGCTGGTAGTCGAGCGCGTCGAGCAACTCCTGGGCGAAGCCAAACAGCGCCAGCAGGAGCTCAACGCCCTACGCGGGCGCTTGGCGCGCTCGTCGCTCGACGAACTGCTTACGCAGGTGCAGCATGAGCATGGTGTACCGCTCTTGGTGGCCCAAGTCGAAGCGGAAGACGCGGCGCGCCTACGCGAGACAGGCGATCTTTTGCGCGACCGCATCGGCTCCGGCGTGATCGTACTCGGCGCGGTCATCCAAGCCAAACCGCTGCTGCTGGTGATGGTGACGCCCGATCTGGTCAAGCAGGGCTACCACGCGGGCAACCTCGTGAAGGCCCTCTCCGCCATCGTCGGCGGCGGCGGCGGCGGGCGACCCGACATGGCCCAAGCGGGCGGCAAAGACGCGGCGCAACTCGCGGCAGCCCTAGCGCAAGCGGGGGCGCTGGTGGCGGCGCAGGGGCGGGGGTGACCAAAATGTGTAGGTAGGGGGTGCGGGGGAACCTGGTTCCCCCGCATTTCCCCCTGTCCGGCGGGGTTGTAGGGCACCGCCCTACAGATTCCAGTCACACCCATGTAATACCAATTACGCAATACCGCAAAAGGAACGCTGCTGCTCACAAAGCGCTTGTCATGCTGAGCGCAGCGAAGCATCTCTTTTCGAGCGACGAGAGACCCTTCCCCTTCGCTGCGATCGAGGGCTTCGGCGCGCTCCTGAGAAACAAACGCCTCCTGTCATGCTGAGCGCAGCGAAGCATCTCTT
>RSAS01000095.1:0-266 GCA_003934145.1 Candidatus Viridilinea halotolerans
CGCTACGTGATTGTGTTGCGCCAAAGCTCCCCTCCCCCCTCGTGGGGGAGGGGCTGGGGGTGGGGGGGGAAGCGGCCTTTGGGAGCAAAAACTGTATACCTGAAAGATACTGCTGGTTTATGCATGCACGGGCCTGGGAGCGCGGGCCTCCGGCCCGCATGCGGGCCGGAGGCCCGCGCTCCCAGGGGAATAAATCAGCAGTATCTCTCAACTCTCAACTCTCAACTCTCAACTCTCAACTCTCAACTCTCAACTCTCAACTCTCA
>RSAS01000095.1:366-3152 GCA_003934145.1 Candidatus Viridilinea halotolerans
ACTCTCCCATGCACATTCTCCACCTAAACCAACTCTACAATCCCGCCTCCGGGGCTTCGCGCTACTTTAGCGAAGTGGGAGTGCGCCTCGTGGCTGAGGGGCATTGCGTCACGCTGCTGAGTAGCAACGCGCTCGATCTCGAATACTTTTGGGATGGCCGCCGCCGCCAGGTTGCCAGTGGTAGCACATGGCACGACGGGGTGCGCCTACTGCGTCTGCCGGTGCAACGCCTACCCGGGCCGCCCATTGTTTATCCGGTGCTGCGGCGGCTCATGGTGGAGGTGAGCCGTTTGGGACGGCGGGCCACACCGCTGCTCCAGCGCATGGCCACGCTCACCCCGCGCCTTGGGCAACTAGAGCAATTTCTTAACCATGATCCCAGCCTAGCCGACGTGGCGGTGGTACACAGCACCAACATCACCCTCGACTTCGCGCTTATGCCAGTGGCGCATTGGGCGCAACAACGCGGTATCGCCCATATTTGCACGCCCTTTATCCACTTAGGTGAACCGGGTAGTCGGCAGATAATCCAATATTATAGCATGCCCCATCAGATCGCCATGTTGCACAATTGTAGTGCTGTTGCTACCATGACCGATCTCGAGCGCACTTTTCTCATACGTCAGGGGGTTCATGCTGAGCGTGTTCATGTTGTGGGGGCTGGCGTTGACCCGCACGAGGTGGGGGGCGGCGATGCCACCCGTTTTCGTACTACCCACGCGATCCGTGGGCCTATCGTACTCAGCCTTGGTGCCGCCGCCTACGACAAAGGCACCGTCCACGTACTCGCCGCTCTGCGCCAACTCTGGGCGGCGGGTGAAAGCGTGACCTGGGTGCAATGCGGCCCGCTGCTTGGCCACTTTGAACACTACTACGCCCAACTCACGCCCGCCGAACGCGCCCACACGCGACTCCTCGGCTATGTAGACAACCAGACCCGCCGCGATGCACTGGCCGCCGCGACGATCTACGCGCAGCCCTCACGCACCGACAGCTTTGGCATCGCCTACCTCGAAGCTTGGTGCTACGGCGTCCCCGTCATTGGTGCGCGTGCGGGCGGCGTGCCCGCCGTCATCCGCGAGGGTGTAGACGGCATGCTGGTCGCCTTTGGCGATGTCCCCGCGCTGGCCCAGATCCTGCGTCGCCTCTTGCACGATCACGAATTGGCCCGCGCCCTCGGCGCCGTCGGACGCCAGCGCGTCCTACGTGAATTTACGTGGGATGCAGCCTATGGGCGGATACGTAAGCTTTATGAGGGCTAATACCAAAGTCGATAGCCGATAGCTGATAGCCGATAGCTGATAGCCGATAGCCGATAGCCGATAATGAACAGGACTTACGCGGTCGGCGTTTTTCGCCTGCGGCAGCGCGGAAAACAACCACCTTTTGCGATGTTTTGGCGGCGCAGCCGCCAAAACATCGCAAAAGAACAGATTCTTTCACCCTGCCGGAGGCAGATCACCGGGTTACGCGGTCGCCTGACCAGGCGACCGCGTAACTCCTGCCATTAAAGGGCGCGTTGGGCTGCCTTGCGGCAGTTGTAGGAAGGGGGCGTGCGGGAATCTGGCCCCGCGCCGCAAGGCATCACCTCACCCCAAAAACTCCTCCAGCAATTGATGGAATTCTGCTTCTGCCTCGATCATGGGGAAGTGGCCGCAGTTGGGAATAACAACGAGTTGAGCGTGGGGCAGCGCGGCTTGCGCGGCTCGGGCGTATTTGGGCGGAAACATACGATCTTCGGCCCCCCAGACGATCAGCGTGGGCTGCTGGATGCTGCTGAGTTGGGTGAAGAGTCCCGCACCTTGCAAGTCGTTGGCAGCAAAGTGGCGGCTGAGGGCAAGCATGGTGTTGCGTACCCCGGGATCGGCGAGCGTCTTGCGCCCGCGTTCGATCAACGCGGGGGTGATATAGCGCTGCGGGTTGGCAAAAGCGGCGTGGAGTTGCATGCGAATCAGCACCGGTTGCGCGGTGAGCGCAAGAATCGCTTCGCCCAAGAAGGGAAGACTGCCCCCTTTGCGCATAAAGAGCGGGATCTGCATGAAGCCCTCGCTGTCGGCAATCACCAGCCGCTCGACACGCTCCGGGTAGAGGATCGTAGTAGCAAGCGCCATCTTGCCACCCATTGAGTGGCCAACGATGCTCGCCCGTGCAATGCCCAGCGCATCAAGCAGAGCCACATTGAGCGCGGCGTAGCGTTGCAGACTATAGGCCGCCCCGCCCGGCTTGTCCGACTGCCCAAAACCGAGTGCGTCGGGCGCAATGGCCCGAAAACCAATACTCGCCAAATGCGCCACCGTTTGCAACCAGTCGTCGGCGTTGACCGCAAAGCCGTGCAGCAACAATACCGCCGGCCCGTCACCCGCCATCAGCACCCGCAGGCGCACACCGTCGGCAACGGTGATCATACGCTCGTCTACTTCAATCGTCTCTTCGTCTTGGTTGGACATATGTTCTTTCCTTATGCCACCCTGGGGTGATTGTAGTAGTTTATTATAAAACTACTTGCTGCTGTGTGGGGGCGGTTTCGCCGTCCCCAACAGAACCCAGGAGGGAATTTTTTCGGGGGCCATGCCCCTTCGACTAGGCTCAGGGCAAGCCCGAGCCCCGCCGGAGGGGGGATTCTTCGGGGGCCATGCCCCCGAGCCCCGCCGGAGGGGGGATTCTTCGGGGGCCATGCCCCCGATCCCCGCCGGAGGGGGGATGCTTCGGGGGCCATGCCCCCGCACCCCGCCGGGTTTAAGGGCGGACAGAAAACGTGTGCGCCCCCTTCTGGAATCGCATTGCAA
>RSAS01000904.1 GCA_003934145.1 Candidatus Viridilinea halotolerans
CTACTCAGCCCCTTGGGGGCAAGTGGCCCGCTCACGGTCACCCAAGTCTTCATCAGCGGCACGGCACGCGGCCCCTACACGCTCGAAGTGGGCACAGGCGACAATCCCAGCCAATGGCAACTACTCAGCCAGAGCAGCCTCGCGGTCGAGAATGGGCTACTGGGCGTCTGGAGTACCAACGGCCTCGCGGCGGGCGACTACACCCTGCGCCTGCGCGTGGCGACGCCAGAGGGCTTCAGCGTCAGCACGAGTCAGACGGTTTATTATGGGATGCCGTAGGGGGGTATACTAAACAAGAGATTCGCGTCGCCGCCAAAAAGCAACAAAAATGTGGGTTTGGGGCGCAGCGCCAACGACCTTGGCGGGGCCCTAGCCTTCAGCCAGGAGCATACTGGCATACAGCAGGACGGCGCGCCGGGCGTGAGGATGCAGGTCAGGCCAGAGTTTGTGCAGGTGGCGCAACGCAGGATCGGCGCTGGTCGTGGGAGCCGGAATGGCCACTTCGGGCTCAGCGGGGGCGGGTAGTTCTTGTGATGCGTTGTCGGCACTTGCCTCGACAGGGCGCAGCCTGTTTTTGGAACCCTTGGGACGACCGCGGCGGCGCACTGCTGGCTCAGCACCCTCTTCAGTGTCGCTTCCCGCAGGTGACTCTTCGGCACTTGGGGTATCATTGGCAGGCAACAGCGCCCGTAATTCCGCCAGCGTCGTCTGACCGACGCGCGCTACACGCCCAACCGCGCCACCCTCGGGGCTGTGTAATTCTTCAATAAATTGCTCGGCAGTCAAACCAAGCAGTGGCGAGTTTTCATTGCCATAATTATCAGCATCATGCATAATCATGTGCGCTAACTCACGCTCTAAAGCACTCAAGGCCCGTTTTGACAAACCCAAATCGCACAGCCATTGGCGCATAGCTTCGGCACGTTCCACAACCATGCTACGCTCAAGCGTCGTACTGCTCGTCATAGCGCATCTCCCTGCTTGATTACCTATAGGGAGGATTTTCGGGGAGGGCTTCACCTTCCCCGAAAAATCCCCACCTAATCTTGAATTCTCAGAAACATTATCTGAAAAACTATAGAATGCACAAAAGTGTAATTATTATATCATGCTCATTAAAAAAAAGGAAATGAACAATTTAATGATCTACACTAAAATACATTGCAAGAGTTGCGCCACTATGGTATAGTTCTTCAGATAAAGAATCTTGCAAGAGATTTTTTTTCGGGGGCCATGCCCCCGAACCCCTCCCTTCTAGCGGAGGAGGCTTGCCCCAACAGCGGGTTGTAGGGCTGCCACCCCAAATTTCATGCATATGAGGGTGCAAGCTCATACGCATGAACGTAAGCCCCTAGCGGGCATGCCCATGGCCCCCGCCCCCCCCGCCGGCGGGGTTTTAGGGGCCGCAGGCCCCTTAAGCCCATGTGCATGGGGCACAGCCCCACAAATTTTGGTCATAATTCACAAACCGCATGAAACAACTATCCATGGATCTGGGTGATTGGCTGGGACGACGCGCACGGCTTTCGCCTGATCGCGTCGCTCTCTATGACGTGCAGCATGGCATGCGTCCCGTTAGCTATGGCGCTTGGAATCAGGCCGCCATTCGTACCGCCGCACTACTACGTCAACTTGGCCTAGAACGCGGCGAACGCGTGGCGGTCTTGGCCTACAACTGCGTTCCCTTCCTCGATATCTGGTTTGCTTGTGGCAAGTTGGGCGCGATTATGCAGCCCCTCAATTGGCGACTGACCGAAGCTGAGTTGCTGGCGTTGTTGGCCGATGCCACGCCCAGCATCTTCGTCTATGGCCCCGAATTTGCCCCGATGGCCGCCGCTCTCCGTCCCCACGCCCCCTCCGTGCGCCACTGGGTCGCCCTCGATGCCGCCGCGCTGGCCCATCCCCGTGATACGCCGCTCAATGCCCGTGAATCCTGCGATGAACCCGTCATCCCCGCCCAGCTCGCCTGGGATGACCCCTGGGTGATCTGTTATACCGGCGGGACGACGGGTATTCCTAAGGGTGCCATTTTGACCCACGGCAACATCACGTTTAATGCGGTCAATACGGTGGCAAGCTGGGGCCTTGATGCTCACGATACGGCTATTCTTAATACGCCCCTCTTTCATACCGGCGGGCTGAATGTCTTTACCGCCCCCCTGGTGCTTACCGGCGGGACCTCAATTGTCTGCCGTGGTTTTGATGCCGATCAGATCTACGATCTTTTGGCTACTGGGCAGGTGACTATTTTTTTTGGGGTACCGACGATGTTCTTGGCCTTGCAGCAGCATCCGCGCTGGGCCACAGCCGATTTTAGCCATCTCAAGCTGGTGATCAGTGGCGGTGCGCCCTGTCCCGCCCCTATCTTCGAGGCTTTCTGGCAGCGTGGTGTGGATTTCAAGACCGGCTACGGTTTAACCGAGGCTGGCCCCAATACCTTTTGGCTCCCCCCCGCCGACGTGCGCCGCAAACCGGGCGCGGTTGGTTTCCCGCTCTTCTTCGTCGAGACGCGCATTACTAACGCCCAAAACGCCCCATGCGCCCCCGACGAAGTGGGCGAACTCTGGATCCGTGGCCCCCACGTCTGCAAAGGCTACTGGGGTCGCCCCACCGAAACCGCCCAGGCCATTACGCCCGAGGGCTGGCTGCGTACCGGCGATTTGGCCCTCTACGACGCCGAAGGCTACTACACTATTGTTGGGCGCCTCAAGGATGTCATCATCTCTGGTGGCGAAAACATCTACCCCGCCGAAGTCGAAAGCGTCCTCGCCGCCCACCCCGCGATCGCCGAGGTCTGTCTCATTGCCGCTCCCGATGCCAAATGGGGCGAAGTGCCGGTCGCTATCGCCGTGCCCCTGCCCGGCCAATCTCTCGATCCTGAGGATCTCATCGCCTTCGCCGCGACTCGCCTCGCCCGCTACAAACTCCCCCGCCGCGTTATCGTCCATCCCGCCCCACTCCCTAAAACGGCGGCAGGCAAATTAGACAAGCAGGCGTTGATGCGAATGTATGTGTAGGCTTTCGGAAAGGGCGAAGCCCTCCCCTAGGGATGGTTTCGCCTTGCGGCGCTTGGCTTTACCGTTTGTGGGGGGCCATGCCCCAATACGTTTCAAATAAGACCTCACAGGTCTGCTCTTCTGCA
>RSAS01000144.1 GCA_003934145.1 Candidatus Viridilinea halotolerans
GGTAGCGCAGGACGGTACTCTTGCCCGACCCTGGCTCGCCCAACAGCACCAACCAGCGCTGCAACGCAATCGCCTCTATCGCCAGTTCGGGGCGCTGGAGTTCTAGAGTGATTGGCGTGGCATCGTCCATCCCAGTAAGTCCAGCATGCTCCAGCGCCGCGTGCGTCAGCCGTTCGCCTGTCAGACGCGGTGCGCCCTGTTCGGCAAGCACCGCCAAGGCAACCGTCATCACCCGCTCTGGGCGCACCGCATCTGGCCCGCGCTCGATCTCCTTCTGCTCCAACCGCTCCAGGAAGCGGCGCACCCTACCCATCGTGGTCGTTGTCCGCAAGCGCACCACCGGCGGGCCATTGGTTGTGAGGCTGGTATAGACTGCCTGCAAGCGCAACTCAGGCACCGTATTCTGATCTACGTCGCGCTTGCCACCCTGCGCGGGACTCACAATGCGTTGCAGGCGCAAATGGTTGCACTCCGCCGCGAAGTAGGCCAAATAGTTGCTCAGCAGCGTCGCCGCGTTCACCGGCGGCTGATCCCCGTAGTAGCAGTGGATCGTCTGCTGCGTCGCCACAAAGGCATCGTGCGCCGCTTGAACCGAGCCCACATGTTGGCCGAGTTTATCCCCGCCAACCGTATCACCGATATGTGTCTGCCCGTGGAGGGTATTGTTGGCTCCCAGGTTTGTCCTACCCATTTGGCCGGATTGATCCACGCTGCTGTGAGGTACACCCTGTTCCAGACGGGCCAACTCCGCCACCTTCGCATCACGCTGCTGCTGCAAGGATGCTCGAACCAGCGGCATAGCGGCTAACGTCGGGATAGCTTGCTCAAGCTGCGCGATCTCGTCGCGCAGGCGTTGGATGGTTGGGTCGGACATGGGGGATGCCTTCAGTTCACGTCAAGAAGCCCAGTCTTCTAAGGCTAATCCAGGTACTTGGACAAAATCCCGCGTGTTGCGACTGACAAGAATCGCGCCCTCTGCCAAGGCAATCGCCGCGATCCGCAGATCTTGCGTTCCAATGCGAATGCCTTCACGACGCAGGGTTTCAAAATGGACAACGGCGTCTGTGGTGTAATCTACCAGTTGAACAGATTGGTAAAACTCGACGGTTTCGCGTAAGCGCACATACCCCCGTGCCGCATCAGATTGCGTGCGGGCTTGCCGAATTACGGCTAACCTCCCCTGAATCTGTTCACCAAGCGTAATCGTGGTCACAAACAGATCGGCATGAGGCATAGCTAGGAGACGAGCCACGACCTGTGGGTGACGCCGCTGGTAGAGCGATACGTGGTCAGTATCGAGAATATAGCGTGCGTTCATAAAGAGGGCATCTCAGATGGGTTGGCATGACGCGCCTCGGCAACCGCTGCTTCAAAAGCCTCCCAATCGGGGTCTTGCTCCCACATGCCAGCGAAACGTAGCCAGGGATGTCCGAGAGCGGTATCAGCAAGCGGAAGTTCAACGTGGATCACGCGGCTGTGCTGTTGCAGCTTGGCCAGAACGGTGCGTAGTTGTTCCACCGCCTCCGCCTCCGTCGCGCCTGTAGCCACAATCTCAGGCAGCACCAGCGCACGTGCCGTGTAATGATTATCGGGTTGATGGGTAATGAGGACGCTTGTTGTCATCGTTTTGCTCCTTGCTCAACTACTATGGGTGCGGCCAAAACCTGTAGGGCTGCGCCCCACGCCCCGCCGGATGGTGGGAGGATGCGCGGGAACCTGGTTCCCTCGTGTACCCTTCCTATTATAGAGGGCGTACTGCGAAAACGCTTTGGTATGAGGAACCACCCCCACGCGCATTACCTTAGACTTGGGAATGCCCCAAAACCCGCTCGTAGGAGGCGCTTTAGCGCCGTCCAAGGGCTGCTCGTAGTAGGCGCTTTAGCGCCGTCCAAGGGCTGCTTACGGGGCTAAAGCCCCTACTACGAACCTCGCTCGTCGGCTTACGTTAGGGAAGCGGAAACTTTTAGATGTCCCAGCCTTCGTCATGCTGAGCGCAGCGAAGCATCTCTTCGCGTAACGACGAGAGACCCTTCGCTGCGCTCCTGAGAAACAACGTCTTACTCGGGCTTGGGGGTGAGGGCGAATCCGAGACGGGTCGCTCGGCGTTCGAGCTGGCGTACCGCACGATCACGTTGATCCTGCTCGTACTCCTCGGCCCCTACAGGAGCATACGGTTGATGGTGCTTGAGCATGTGATAAATAATGCGAGCCAATTTATGAGCCGTTGCGGTTACCGCACATTTGGGACCTGCACGGGCCCGAATGCGGCGATAGAAGGCTCCCAACGAAGTCTGGCTCCGGTTCAACGATTGGGCCGCCATCCGTAAGGCTTGCCCCGCTCGGTTCGTGACCCTCATCGTACGCCTGCGCACGACTCGTCCGCCCGTAATATCGTTATGTGGAGCCAATCCCAACCAGGAACAAAAATGCTTTTCAGTTGGCCATTTCCCCATATCGGTGCCGATTTCCGACAGAATTATTTGAGCCGTATTCGCATGCAATCCATCCACAGCATTCAGATCAATTCTCAGCAACCGATACAGTTCTTCACGCACATCGAAAGCAGGCGTGTTCTTACTATGGGTATTCGACTTCCTATCGGATGGCAGCGGTGGATGCGAGACGTCATCATCCACCGCTACCACGGGCTGCATCGCCTCAAAGGGTTTCACCAAATGGGGATAAACTGCCGCTTTTTGCGGTACGCAGCCCCGGTTTGGCCCGTCCCAATGCAGTTTACGTGTTGGCACGCACCCATGAGGCGTTTTACTGCATTGGGAAGCCCTTCCCAGAACAGATGAAACCCTTTGAAGGCTGCATCGCCGCGTACTGCTGCTCCATTTGTGCGTCGCAGGCCGCAATTTGCGCCGTGTAGCAGTCATACAATATCAGGGACTGGGTCAGGGCAAAGACATGTTCGGCACGATACTGCCCCGTGAGCGCTTTGGCAATCGTCTCGCGGCTGCTGTGGCATCGTGCGTGGCGAAGTTGAGCCAACATGACCGGATCGCGTTCTCCCGCAACGATGGCGCGTATGATCTGCATCCCCGTGGTGCCGGTGATGTCGCTTACCACCTGGGGCAGTTCGGAAGGTGTCAAGTACCTTTGGGCATGAAGCGAAACAAATAGGGATTCGTGAAA
>RSAS01000321.1 GCA_003934145.1 Candidatus Viridilinea halotolerans
CGCGGCCAGTGAAATCGAGCAGCGCCTCGGCCAGATCCAGCATCTGGATGGCGGTAAGGGCTTGCACTTGTGCAATAAGCTCGGCACTCAGTGGCCCCCAACGGTGCGTGAGGAGGCGTAGCAGCAACCTCACCTGTCCCTCTTCGATACCCTCCGCTTTGCCTTCCACACGACCCTCAACGCGCCCTTCTTCCTTCCACTTGCTGATCAGGGGGGATTCGGGGATGCCGTAGCGATCATAGCGAATAATCTGTTCGGCCATTGCTGCAAGCTCCTTATCCGTACATAAGAGGAGGAATTCGGCCAAGAGTTGCTCTTGGCGTTCACCGCTGGTACGCTCCATGATCTGGCGTACCGCTTGGGTCAGCATGGGTTTGGGATCGCGCAAGCGCGTCTGCCCGATCAGCGCCAGCAGGGCTGGGCGGTTCAACGCCAAGAGGTCTTCGCCATCCAGTTGCCAGAGGTGGATAACGTGGTAGTGCCACGCGAGATAGGTATGGCCTGCGAGGTTGATGCGTTGATGTTCGCCCGTGTCGCCCACCCCGGCCCCACCTACATACCATACCACACTGGTGACCGGCATGTTCGGGTAGGTCGCGGTGAGCCGCGTTTGGTAGTCGAGCATGCGAATTGGCATGGGGCGATCTGTCCCCTGCCCTTGGAATTCGAGGTGGAGAATCACGTCGCGGCCATCATTCAGAGTAACAAAAAAGACCAGATCGCTATCCAACGCCTGCGCTGGGGGGACAAGGTTGCTTGGGCGTGTGGTGACGTTGCGCACGGGGCTGTTCAGGAGCCACGCGGCCACATCTTCGGTGGCCAAGGTGACCAAGCGTTTCAGGGGGTGATCGGTTTTTGCCATACTGCCCTTGGTACAAGTGGCGCATGACCATTTCATGTGCCTATCTTTGTACCGCAAAAAGGGGCCAAAAGTTACGGTCGGGTGGGGCGGATGGGCGAAATTGGTCTGAAGCCGCAAAGTGGAAGTTTTGCCTCTTGGAACAGCACTGCCGCGTAATGCAGTACCCCCTCTCCCGCCACGCGGAAGAGGGGGCAGGGGGTGAGGGTCATCCATGGCATCCCCATAACCTATTCGTGGCTTGTTGAACAAATGCTCTTTTTGCCCTTAATCCCCCACCTCCCCGCCCCTCTCAGGTATACCGTTTTTTGTTCTACCGCTTTCTGATGCGGTGGAGCGAGGCAAGAAGAAATCTCTTGGTATGTAAAGAGTTTCTCGGAGGCATCCAAAGACCTGGCAGGTGGGGCGCGTGCAGCCGCTTGTGGTACGCAAAGAGCCTACCGCGCCCCACCTGCTCCTGCTAGGTCTCATGAGTTGTTGGTTACCCCCAAGAGCCTTTCTCGCCTCACCTGCTCAGTCTCATGAGTCCTTGGCTGCCCCCAAAACCTGCCAGGTACGCGCCGTTGGATGCTTGGGAATACCACTGGCGGCTGCACGGCGCGTACCTAGCAGGTTGTCTGTCCGCTTTACATCAGAAAACCCTTTACACTGCATCCAAAGCTTCACAAAAACTGTATACCCGAAAGCGGGTGAGGGGGGGTGCGGGGAGGGGGGGCGGAAGATGATAAGCTGCTTTCAGAATCGCTTCTTCGCCAAAGACTGACCGTTCTCAATGCTTATCTCAATGGGAGACTCATTGATTATTCGCAGGATTGCAGGATCCAGACAAGATAGTTCCTTGATTTTTGCAGATAAATCCAATGAAATCTGATTTTCGCCTTTCACAAACAAGGCCAACCTTGTGCGTCGCCACACTGCTTCGGTTTTTAATTCACAAATCTCTTCAACAGATCTCTTGCTTGTATTGATTATTTCCGGTATTTCTTTTAATTTTCTAGCAATCTCTTTTGCTACATCTGGTTTTTGATCGCAAATGCTGTCTATATCAATTATTATTATAGAAATATCGACAATGGAAAGCAAATCTTGTTGTATCAAATGACAAATATCACGACAGGAATTCATTATTCCCATAACTTCAACTCTTTTGATATAATCTCTGGTTTCATTATTGTTTCGGTGATGTACAATGTCATTGCGCGGGTCAACCATTTTTTAACTTCTGTAGCTAATTCTTCTGGAACACCCCATAATCTTAAATTTTTTTGAATGTCTTCTGAAATTGGCCCCCAGGTCTTCTTGCCTGGAGATTTCTTTGCAACCGCCTCATAGTACTTTCCTATCACTGTTTCCGTACCACGTACTGTAAAAAAGGCAGCAGCACGGTAAAACCCCGCCGCATAGCAGCGTGATGCTTCTATAAAATCAAGCTTGACCTTTTCAGGCAAAGTTTGAAGCTCTATTACACCGAACCATTCGAGAGGTTCTCTTAGTAGGATGTCAAGATTCTGTTTTCCATTTGAGAACATAACTCATCAAGATGAAATAGTAAATCCTTATTGGATTCATTATTGATTCCAAGTCTTGTCCCGCAACAAGCATCCTCTAAGCTTTGCAACGCCGCGCCAAGTAGCAAAAGATCGCTTAGGCGGTATTCATGCTCAAATTCATCATCCTGGCTCATAAGAAACCTCGGTGCTAGAGGCAAGACGACCGCGATTGCTGCGCCAGCCGTCTTGCCCTGTTTCAGATGGATCGATGCTTGCTCACTGTTATTGCGTTTGCCCAAAGCGATCGATAATCGGCAACCCCTCGCTATCCTCATCGCTTAAGCGCAGGGCGAGACGCTGCCTGGCGTTGCGCTTATTGCCTACAAACCACTCGTAGTTGCGCCCGTCCGCTACGGGGTGTTGAGCGGAGCGCGGGTAGTGGACTGGTAGGGGCGGCTCGTTGAGCAGAGCTTGGAGATCGCGGATCGGGGGGAGTTGCGCGAAGGGTTGACCGTAGATTCTGGCTAACTCAGCTTTGAAGAGCGTAATCCAGTGATCTTTCTGGCCCAGTGCGTCACGCAGGCCGCTCGCTAAGAGGTCGCGGTAGCGCTGATCAGGGTCGAGGATGTGTAGTGATCGCACGGCGATCTGGGCTGAACCGAAGCCAAGCGGTTTGCCGTAGCCAATCCGGTGGTGCCATCCATCAAGCTCAAGCGTCCAGAGCAGCGCCCCCAGTTCGAGCGGGGCCAGATTCTCGAAGCGAACCGCAAAGCTGAAGCGGCTACCTGACTGCTGTGCGCCGCAAATAGTGCGGTTCTGATCGCTCTTGTTCCCTTTGGGACTCTGGTACTCTTGCGCGCGCAGTTGCTGACCATGGTGGCGATAGAATTTGCGTCCGCGCAGACGCATGCCGGGTGTGTCGTAGTTGTAGTCCTTATCGTCTAAGCCAGCTTTGGGTTTGCCGCGCAGCGGGGCGAGGTAGAAGCGCGTCGTGGTTGGCTTGGGTGTCGAAAGAATCGCCAAAGTGGCATCAAACGTGCCAGCACTATGCACCAGCGTCGCATGGCCGATCTGCACCCGGCCCGCATACGCGGTGCGCTCGTTACGTTCGCGCTGCTCGCCCTTGCCCTTGCCCTCGTCCTCGCCCTCGCCCTCGCCCTCCCAGACCCAGCCAAAGGTGCGGCATGCCGGGCAGAGCGATTCGTAGTTGGTGCAACGCTTCTGCTCGTTGGGCAAGAGATCACCAATGCGCTTGTCGTAGGTTACCCGTGGCACAGAGACCGGCACAATGTAGCGCACGCAATAGCTCTCGCCATCACGCTCAAGCATGGCGTAGACGAGGTCGCCATCGCGTAGCGTGGCCTCTTCCTTGTTCAAGACGAAGCGACTGAAGCCAGCGCGCTTGCCATGGGGCCGTTCGGCATGGGAACCCGCTTTTTTTACATCATCTTCGTGACGTTCTTGGTAGTCCTTGACCAGTTCACGATAGCGATCCATGATCGATTCTTCGAGATCAATGGTGATTGGTTGGGATCGCTCAGTAAAGAAGACCCGCTCGTCATGCTTGTTCTCGATGTTCTGGTTGGTGATGCAGAGATAGCCGCTGATCTTCCGTTCATCGCGGCCAGGTCGTGCCGGTAGCTTTCCGGGCGGCGCAATCTGCACAACATTCCAAAACTCAAGGTTTTTCTTAGGATCAGGATGGCGCACTTTACGCACAATCGCCTCGCAAGCGCTGCGATGCTCAAGACCTGCGAGTTGCTTGTCGGTCATCATCGTGCGCCTGGCATAGTCAGAGCTAGGCTGTTTGGCAGCCGTATGGTTGTCCCTTATTGGGCGGTAGCGCCGCAGCCAGGCGGCGTATTGCATCGGAGGTTCCTGTTCAGCAGGGTTGAAGACCTCAATGCTAACGCTCCCCTCAAGGATCGCCAATTTCCACTCTCCCTTAGCTTCAACAACCCGTGCTGGAACAAGCTTGCGTGCTTCGTCGGGTGTTAGGCGGTAGATCAACCGCTCTTCGCCGTTGAAGTTGACCAGACAAGAGTTGGTGGCGGCCTCGAAGACCGAACGGATCACGCCGCGCAGGCTCGTGCCTGGGATCGCAGGCTGGCCCTCGGGATCACGGAAAAATTGAAAAGTCTGATGGCCCTTCTCGCCCTTAGTGACATCGACATCATGGCTATCAGAAATGAAGAGCGGCGTCGTGGCGGTCAGTTCGCACTGGATCACGCCACTCAGCCCGATGTAGCGGTCGTGTGGTGGCGGCTCAGCATCGCCCAGCGCGTGGTGTGCGAGGCGGGCCTTCTCAAAGAGGCGCACAAAGTTGTAGGGGTTGAGGAAGCGGTAGGGGCCTTGCGCTGCGCTTGATGGGCCATGAGCAGGGCGTGGGGTTGAGCGCGGCGCTTGGGGCGCAGCGGCAGCGGAGGCAGCCCGGGTTTGCGCGGGGGCAACGATAATTTCGATAGCGCGTGGCACACCAGCTTCCAGACGAAAACGCACTCGCTCATCGCGCAGCACGGGGGGCAGTGGTGTTGTGACGATCTCGTCATGGCTAAAGTTGTAGATCTTTCCGTCAGATGCTTTGATCGATCCGCTGCGCGTCGATGCATTGCTAAACGTAATTTCACCGTAAAGCTCAGACATGATCCATCTCCTCTCGTGGCGTAGCACTAAGCGCATGCATCCAGACAAAAGCGGGTTGGCCGCCGTCAAGATATTCCCAGTAGTGGGCATAGATCCGCTCGGTACCAGCAAAAGCGGGTGGATAGTTAAGCTGTGCTGCGCCAACGCGGTCGTCATACCAACGCTTCAACCGCGCATCCCAAGCACCCCAGAGCACGGCTTGGCGCGGAATGCGTTGCAGGGTGGCATCCGCAGGTTGCCCCTGCCAGTAGTCGCTTCCGTCCAGATGCGCTGGGCGTGGCGTCGCCGGTGCGCCAACAAAGCGCCAGCGCAAGAGCGGGCCATCGCGCCGCAACTCAAGGTCGCCGCCCGAGCCAAAGGCGCGCAGGCGCTCCAAAAGATCGAGATCGGCTAGTTGCGCCGTGCTGGGTTGCAGCGCAAACCTATGCACCCACTCCACCATCTGCCACTCAAGCGACTGCCAATCCCAGGCTGCAAGCCAGGTTGCGAGATCACTCACCGCGACGGTACCACCAAGGATGCAGAGTTGCTCGCGCCGGATGGTGCAACGCTGCTGTTTAAGGTCTTTGAAGTCAAGCGGTTCAACCATCGTGTACCTCCACTAGACGCAATACCTTTCAAATAAGGACAAACAGAGACCTCACAGGTCTTTGCTGATGGGGTTCTCATGCGTCGGAGCAGACCTGTGAGGTCTTATTTGAAAGGTATTGCCACCAAACGCGGGTAGATCGCATCCACAACACCAAAGTAGCTGTCGTCTTGGAGTAGCGGTACGCCTACGTCCGTAGCGTCACGCCGAAAGTCAGCCACCGTCTGCGTAAAGGCGTCTACCCATTTCTGGGCCAAGGGCAGCCACGGTGCCACTCCATCCTGATCGGCTTGGAGCAACTGCCAGGCGCCATCGCGTCGGCTCTCATGACCAGCAGGCAGGGGGATCTCTAGGTTGTCTAGGTCGCTCTGCTCCAGATAGGCGAGTTGCAGCTTCCACTGGGCTATCTTCGCCTGACCAAAGCCCTTCGAGCGCCCAAAACCCACCGTAGTAAAACCAGCGTGCAGATCGCGCAGGGTGAGCATAAGCCAACCCAACTCCCATGGTTGCGGGTTTTCTAAACGCATCCGTACGTGGAAGAGTGGTTGCCAGAGTACAAGCGCATCAAACTTGGCGCTGTCGCGCCCGCCGCCGGTAAAGCGATCAATCGCGAGGAGATCGAGCGCCTTGAGTTGCGCCATTCCAACCAGGGGGGCGTCCTCAACAATGAGGCGGCTCCCAAGACGCACCCCGCCAAAGAGGCGATCGGCCAGATCGTGGCGTGCGGGTGTTGTGCGTGCGGGGCGGGAGCGCTCTTGCGCGGAGAGCAGCGCATCACTGGTTGCCAAGGGGCGGTCTTGATCACGAATGTTGGTGGGATCGCCCGCCGGGCAGCGGGCCAGGAAGTCGGCCTTGTCTTGCGCTGCGCGTGTCGCAAGGGTACGCGCAATTCGTTCAGCCTGGGCGCGCAGCACGCCGCGCAACCCCGATCCCGGCAAAATCCACAGCGCTTCACCACCGGGCCGCGCCCCCAGGGGCGCATGATCGAAGCCGCTCCAGCGCGAACTGAGTTCATCACTGATCAGCATCGGCCCCTCAAATTGGAGCCGCAGATCGAGCGTGACCCAACTCTGCGCGAGGGTATAGGCTTCCCAACAGTACAAACGACTACCCGTAGGCGCTGGTTGCGGTGTTGTCTGCGTGAGCGCCTGCACAAGCGTAGCCTGTTCATCAGGCACTACGACGGCACCAGCCAGCAGATTGTCATCACTACGCCGCAAGAAGGCCATGAGTTGGGAGGCGTCTCGCAGATCGCGTTCATGCCAGACGGGCGTATCAAGGGTAAACGCGCCCAGACCACGCCCAACGCGCCCGCCCAGCGTACCGCGCCCTTGCTGCCATTCGTGCAGAAGTACGGCCAGGAGTTGACGATTCTTCTGATCATCCTCTACGCTGCCAACTGATTGCAGGGTAAGCTTTAGCTCCAACTGCGTTCCAGCACGTAGCACCTCGACGTTATACTTCAGCGCATCCTGTCGTGCTGCCGCCCGTCCGCTCCGTTCGATGCCAACCCCATCGCGTAGCGACGTGGTTCCGCTAACCGGCGCATCCGCGCACCAGAGTGCCGAGGCGCGGCCAGCGCTCTCCACATCTGACTCAAGCTTCACTTCACCAAAGAGTTGGCAGACCGGGCAAGCACAACTGCCAGAACCAGATTCGTCGGTAATGGTCTTACACACCCGGCTACCCGCGAAGAGCCGGGGCGCGAGGCGGGTTGCCAAAGCGCGCAGAGGGCCGACCAGGGCTGAGCCAGGGATGATCAAGCGGCCTGCGGCGTCGCGCCGCAACGAGGCATCAACCACCGCATTGGCCGCGCCACCGCCAACATGGAGCGCGGTCCGCAGCTTCAACGGCGCAACAATGAGCCATTCAGTCGTCATGATCGGCCTCCTTCGTTGGCCTGCACCAAGCGTTCAGCCAGCATTGCTGCACCAAGGCGCCAGCGTTGCGCCGAGCCTTGCGCCAGTCGCTCAAGCTCATGCAGAATCTTTTTCAATATGATCCTTTCATCCTCATCCTCATCCTGCTTCACTTTTGAATTCTTAACTGCAATTGACTGCTTAAAGCGACTTGCTTTCTCTCGCTGCGACCAGCCAGTGCCAAGCAGATGTTCAGCATGACCATAATCACATAGGTGCTGCCACGCCGCATTGGCGTTGGCAGGAAGCAAGTCGCTCTGCAAAATCTGGGCAACAACGGCAAGCTCGAGTGCCTTGAGCAATGTCCATTCACACTCATCAAGATACCGATGCCAACGGCTGCGAAAGTCGACATCCTGATGCAACGCATGCTGCTCTGGCAATGCCGAAGCTGGCCTAAGAGCTTTTGGTAGCGTGATCTGTGCTTCTGAGAGCCGATGATTCGTCCCGTTGTAGAAGGGCAGGTTGACAACCAGACGCCCAAAGCCCTCATGACGGCGCACCCCAATGCCTTCGCGCTCCAACACCCGGAGCCGTGCGAGGAGTTCCGGCAAGCTTGGCGGATCGAGCAGGCGTATGGTCACGGCTGAACCGGCGGCGAGCGCCAGATCGCGGCTACGTGGCAGCCCAACGTGGTTGTAGAAGCCATCAATGGTGCGCGTCGTGGCAAAGCGAAGTGTATGGGTTACCCCGCATTGCCCGGCCACCTCGTGCAGTGCTACCGGCGTCTGTAGCAGATCGCTCAGCCAATCCGCCGCGAAGCCTTGCTGAAAACGGCCCCAGGTGTCGAGCAGAATTGCGTCACTCAGCAAGGTTAGCGTAAGCGGCTGGCTTGGATCACGAACGCGCTGCTCAAGCGGTAGCTGTGCAAGCAGGCCGGGGCTAGTAGGATCACGCCGCTGAAGCAGAGCGGTCAGCTTGCCATAGCCGCGACGATGCGCCTTGCCAAGCCGCAGTTCAAAGGGCTCACTGTAGCCCTCGGCTGGCACTTCAGGCAGGTTGGCCATGCGGGTAAGTTTGGCCCACGTCGCGCTATTTGTGTGGATTTCGCCCAGCATATACTGGCCAGCATCGAGTACCACATAGCCAAAGAGATTCTGATCCTTGGCCCGTCCGGTGCGCTCATCAAGCGTGACGTGCATCTCGCTACTCTGTTTTGGGCTACAGAGCAAGCCATCTTCGTGAACAGCAATAAAGTGGGGGAGCGTCTCAAGGCGCAGCGTAGCAGCCTCAGTGGTGCTGCGGAAGTCTTTGCCCGCCGCCGCCGCCGCTCCATAATGCGGGTGTTCATGCTCAACCAGTTGTTTATCGCGTGGATGCAGTTCATCCACAAAGAGGTCGGCTGGGGCGGGAAAGGTAGGCGTAAGCGCATGACCTGATGGATCAAGATTGGCACAAGGATAGAGATGATCGAAGCAGACCCCCTCCCGATAGAAGGCTTCGGTCAGTAGCGCAAAGCCCGCCGAACCGGGCGCACCAATCCCGCTCGTCGCATGGAGCCGCGCCGCCAACGCGCCACGCAGCGCAAAGCCGGGAATGTAGTTCAGGCTCTCAAATTGGTTGCCCGCTTCGGCGCGGCGGGCGATCAGCAGCGGTTCATCAAGCCGCACGAGGAGCAGCAGGCGCAACGGGGTTGGTGTAGCATCAATCTCAGGCGGGAGTATGGCGGGCGCTGCGGCGACAGGCAGCGCATGTATCTTTCCCTGCAACCAATAGTCTTCAAATGCGGTCAGCAGCGCCTCCTCCTGGATCGGTTGTGGCCAACCCTCAAGCGCATGCAGGTGGATGCTACAAGCCCCACGTCCGCGTCGCCGCCCCGCGCCTAATGCCCGCACCGCCCGCGCTGCGGCCACAAGCAACAGCGCCTCGGCGTAACAGGTTGGCGAGGCTTCATCAAGCGTTGCGCTAAAGTGGAACTCCCAACGCTGATCACCCTCCTCGCGGACAAAGAGCTTACGCTGTTCGGCGCGCCGCGTCGCCGGATCAACGCGCACATGGGCTGCGCCATGCGCTCCCTGAACATGAAGCTCCTGCGTAGGCGCAAGCCCAAATGGCCGCGCCGAAGAGATGCGCCAGCGTTTAGACTGCTGCGGCGAGCCAAACAGCCAATCGCCAGCGAGGGGCGCACGTCCGCGTTGGGCGCTTGCGGGCATCTGTTGGCTAAACTGCTGCCACTGAGGGCTCGCCCCCAGCGCCGCCTCCTCAACCAGAAAGCGCAGCCCTTCACGCAGCAAACCCGTCACGGTCGTGCCGCGCACCACAGGCAGACCATCGGCGTCGCGCTGGAGCGCCGAGTCAATGCTGGAACCCTGGCCATAGCCTGCGCCAATATGGTAGTCGGACTGGAGTGTCATACGGAAGGTGAGTTTAAGCATGCTCCACCTCATATTCACTGCGCGGACGTGCGAGATCGTACAAAAAATCCCATGCAGTCAAGACCTCGGGCAGGGCGCTGCCTTGGAAAGAGGTGGTAGCACGATAAATGCGACGATAATGTGCTTCATCGTTGGCACTTTTTTCGCCACATCCCAACTGCTCAAGTGCAGTCTCTAGCTCACGGCTCTTATTTGGTGCTAGCGAAATGATGCGCTCAACAATGGCTTGCAGATCATTGTGCCAAACCATTTCCCGAAAATCGGTACGCTCAAAATGAGCAAGTAGCTCAGCTTGGCGCTTCTGGGGCAGCGCACGAAGTTGGAAACGGGCCTCTAGGAGCCACTGGAGGGGAATAGCTTCGCGGGTGGCATCAGCACCAACCCAATAGGGGCGTAAGGTCGGACGGAGTTTGGGTGAGTTGCGCGCTGCATCGGGATCGGCCAGACGGTTCCCCACAATCACCGCAAAGTTCACCGCTGAGCGCTGTTTGGCACCCTGTTTACTGAGTCGTTTCGCCTCTTTGAGTAGCTCCTGCCCCTGCTGAATGGCTAGTTGGAAGGGGTATTTCGCCTTACAGATCACCACCGCTGCCGCCATAGTTGGCTTAGGAGCAGCGACGAGTTCAGGTATGGTGGCAATAGAGTTCGCCATTGCCTGCTCGAATTCATGGCAAAACTTCTGGGCAACGGCCAGCGCATAGGATGCTGGCAGCAGCGCCACCAGATCATCGCCACCCAGAATCAGCGGTAGCACCGGCACCAGATCGGGCTGTTTGCCTGGGTCAACCTTCATGAGGCACTGGGTTGCGGTAGCGAGGCACTGGCGGGTGATCCTGCCGAGTTCACAGGAAAGGGCATGGGCATGCTCACTACTCTGGCAACGCCCAAAGAGCGCCCCTATGCCATTGCCATCAGCCACAAGATAGGCCACATAGTCACGGGGATCGTAGCCACCGGCGCGGCCAAAGAGATCTGGGTCATCAGGTACTCTGCATACCTCGGGTCTACCCTCAGCCCCAACGACATCCTCAATAAACTTTTTAATAAATGCCTCTTTACCATCATCGCCCGCTTCGCGCCGCTTATAGCTTGAAGCGAGCGACAGGTACTGTTTTTGCCCTCCCCCCCTTGCCACGCCATAATCAAACGCTAGTTCCACGCCGGTCGAGGCACAAAAAGCGAGATAGGGCAGGTGGGCAACCGCTTGAGGCGCATGGTTGAGCTTGGCCGCACGGAGCAACAGCCCGGCCCGCTCATTCGCCGCGCCAAACGTCTCATGCGCCTTAATTGTGACTGGCGCTGCCACAGAGAGGTTGCAGCCGGTGGCCATATAGTAGAGATCGGCCAACTCACAACCGGCTGCGTGCGCCGTCGCTTCATCGGCAAAGAGCAAGCGAAAGGCACCACCATCATTCACAACGATCTGCTCATTAGCCAGCCCAAGGCACTCCTGCGGCACCTGTTGACAAAAACGGGTTAAGAGGGCGCTGCCGCCAGTCACCTGGCGCAGCCGTGCTGCCCGAAAGACAAAATCCTGGATCTTGTCCGCCTCGGCAGCGAGCAGGACAGAAAAAGTCATGATGCCTCCTTACTGTTGCGGGAGCGCAGGTAGGAAATCAACGCCACAGAGCGCACAAAGCTCTTCCCACGAGGGCGCCTCAAGATGCCTTGACGCAGGCAGGGTTTGCTGGAAGTAGGGTACCCAAGTAGTCTCATACTCTGTTAAGGCTTGTTTCGCAAAAGCGAGCGCATGCTCGGCAAACGACCTGGGGATGGAGAGGTGGGTGTGGATGGCCTTGTTGCGGAGTTTGGCGAGATCATCATAATCGATTGTATACTGAAATTTATGCACGTTTGGCAAGTTATTTATTGTTATTTGTATCTCGCCATTTCTGATCTTTGTTTTACCTCCTTTGCTTGGATCGAAAAACAGATCTTTAAGGCCACCAGTCATCAACTTTTCACTTATATCCTCAAGCAGTTGCACATCAACCGTCTGGGTTAAGCTTTGGTTTTTAACTCTGACCAATTGCTGCTTCATGGCAAGGCCAAAAGCACGCCCCACCAGCAACAACTCAATCAATCCCGCCGCCCGCAGCAGTGCCGAGCGAAAATCCTCATTGTGCTTGATCAACCGCCCAATCTTGGCCAGTTCATCACGAGCATAGGTAACAAAGAGATCCGAACGAGCGTAGAACGACTGCTCAGGATGGCCGGACGGGCCAAGAGTGAGCTTATGGTAGGCATCAAGGAAGGCATCAACGCTGCCATGCTGCGACGAAGGCCAAGCAACCTCATCGGCCCCCAGGATGTCAATGGCCGTAGGCAGCAGGTCGCTCCACGCCTGTCCACTGGCAAGACGGAGCGCCTCCGCATAGTCGCCATTGTCCCACTGCTCAAGGGCGCACATGGCTTCGCAGAGCCGCTGCACCGTCTGCCCTTGCTGCGCGGAGAGCACCTTGGCTTCTTGCATCTTGCAGGCAATCTGAGCGGCTTCCTTACGCGCACTCCCAAAGGCATACTGGCGGTAGAGCCCCTGTACACGTTCCCAGTCACGCAGGCCAAAGGTCGCATAGGGGTTTGGTTGGAGCGCAATCTTGCCGGAGTAGCCCTTGGGCCGCCGTCGTCGTTCATCATACTCATCAAAATCAACATAGCTCACCGGCACACCCGCATACGCAGCAAAGAGGTAGGCGCCTGCAACCATACTCTTTTTGGCACCAGTAATGTCAATGATTACGGAACGTCCAGCGCGCTGATCGGGCAAGAGGAGTTCGCGTAGCTGGGCAAAGATCCACTCAGACGAGGCATCTTTATCCGCTTCGTCACTAACTCTAGTACAAAGTGCAAATTCTAATTTCGCCTGCGATTTTAGCTCTTGTAAATATTCTTGCCAAGCATCTCTTTTATTCTTTCCATTAACATCTCCATACATGCGATTGAACAATAAGACCACACGCTCGGGCCGATAGAACCAAATGGATTGCAGCAGAGGTTCATACGAGAATCCAACAAGCAACGCCAATGTGTGGCATGGCTGATCTGGCCTCTTCCCTTCAGACAACATGTGCTGCATCTCTAGGGGGAGTAACTTTTCGATGTACCATAGCGCATCGGGCTTCGACTTATCCCAATACTTCTCTGTACGATCTTTTAGCTCTTGATCAACGCGCATTATAGGGCTCCTTTCGTTGTGTTGTTTACTAGTCTACCACACTGCCCCGTCACAAATGTGCCCACTGTTGCAAAAAAGGGGTTCGGGGAGGGCAAAGCCCTCCCCGAACCCCTTCATGCCCCTCCTCGCCCTCCCCTACTTCCCCCGCATCTTGCGCTGAAAGTTGGCCAGACGCAGACGCAGCGCCAACGAAGTGGCAATATTCCAGATCACTGCATTGCCCAAGGGCGGATCATCTTCCACGAGGGCGCGCATGCGGTCGCGGCGCAACACGAGAATCGTCGCCCCTTCCGGGCCAGCGGTCAGCCCTGCGCTACGACGGCCCCCGTCGAGCAGCGCCATCTCGCCGGTAATCTGGCCGGGCAGCACCGTATTGAGAATCTTTTCTGGCACCAATTTACCGTCCTCAAGCTCCGACCAGACCTCAATCGAGCCTTGTTGAACGATGTAGAGGTCGGTACACTCCTCATCGGGCGGGCCAATCAGGGCACCGGGCGCATAGATGCGCGAGCGACACTGGGCGGCGAGGCGCGAGCGCTGGGCTAAGGTGAGGCCGCTGCCAATGTCGGAGTTGGAGAGGAAAGCGGCGGCCTCAGCCGTCAGGACATCTTGGCTGATCGAATCGTCCAGACGGGTTGTCAGCACAGGTAGCGCCAAATAGCTTGCCACTACGCGATTGGTATACTCAGGGGCCTCAAACTGCGGCCAATGGCCCGCCTTCGGTACAATGCGCAGATCTACGCCGCGCCACTCATCGGCCACCACCCCAGCATCGCGCAGCGGCACCGTATTATCCTCAGCGCCCCAGATCACAAGGCTCGGCGTCTCGATCTGGCTCAAGCGCCCACGCAGATCGTTGCGCTGCATCGCAGTGAAACATTCTGCTCGCACCCGTCCCTGACCGGGGCGGCGCGCATCGGCACGCAGCCGCTCATATTCCGCCTGCGAAATATTGCTGCGTTCCGCAAACGAAGCGGGGCGCATAAGATAATCGGTCACCGCCACCAGCGATGGTTCTAGCATCGAGAGAATGTGATCGGTGATGCTAAAGCGCTCCAGCGCGGTAATCGGCGCTACGGCATAGTTGATCCAATTGGAGAGCTTCCCGCTAATCGTGGGCGCAAGTAGCACCATGCGATCCACCAACTCCGGGTAGCGCAACGCCGTCGTAATGCTGGTCATGCCCCCCATCGAATGGCCAATCAGCACCGCCGGGCTATCACTCAATTCGCGAATCAGCTTCGCCACAACCTCAGCATAAGCCGGGATCGTCGTACGCTCACGCAATCGCTCTGAATTACCATACCCCGGCAGATCAATCGCTAAACAGCGAAAACGCCGACTCACCAAAGGCATCAAAGGCGAAAGAGCATACCAAGAGCTTGACCATCCGTGGATCATAATACAGATCTGTCCCGTTTTTGGCCCCTCCTCACGCGCGTGGACGCGCACCCCATTGATGTGATAGGTTGGCATTGCGATCCCCCTTTGGGTAGCCAGATGGCAGGGTCTATAGTCTTTCAGAAAAAGAATCTGGAAGGGGAGGGGTTTTAGGGCAGGGCGAAGCCCTCCCCTAAAACCCCTCCCGCCATCCTGGAAGTTCTCGAAACAAACCACATTATACTGCGTGCGCGTTACATGACGCATCCTACTCTACAAGTTTGGAGCGCACCCATAGTGTTAGATCAAGCACTGATGGGCATCAAAAAACTAAGGAAGGCCACCTTGACGTTATGCTGAAACGTCATCTTCTGCTATAGCGCACAGCCGCGCGTAGGTGGCGTCGTATCTCTTCATTAAGCAAGAATTAAGGTTTTACTACCAAACCCCGTGCCCAAGCGGTGTACAATGCAACCTAACGGAATGGTTCGTGACCACTTTACAGTTTGCCGCTGCTGCGCTGGGGGTGCGGGGGCCATGCTCCTGCAAAACTCCCACCTCCCCACAAACGGTAAAGCCGATCGCCGCAAGGCGCAACCATCCCTAAGTGTGAGTAGCGTAGAAAGAACACCGCGATGACAACAGTTGCTAACGCACGTCGCATCGCCCTATAATATTGACAGCCAGCGGAGTCCTCGGTGCGCCCTGCGCCCGAGGGCTCTGTCGTTCTGTACACCTAGCGCAGACCTCTGCGCGGGTGCCGCCTGTTTATCGGATGGAGGCCCAAATGGAACTCACAATCAGAAGCCGTAATGGTAAGGTCACCGAGCGTCAGCGCAGCCATATCGACGAGAAGCTGAGTAAGCTCGTGCGCTATATGGGCGAGATTACGAGCGCCACTGTTGAGGTGCATACCGAACAGCAACGCAACGCCGGTGAAGTCAACCGTGTCCAAGTCACTCTGGTCGGTGAGCGTGGCGTTATTTTGCGCGCCGAAGAGCAGGGGACTGATCTCTTTATGGCCATTGACCAGGTGCAGGCGGTGTTGCAGCGCCAGATCAAGCGCTACAAAGAGAAGTACTGGCGTCGCGAGCGCGGGCGTCGCCCCGTCGAGCAGGCCATGCCCATTGAGCCGGAGGTTGCCGCCGAGCCGGACACCGACGACGAGACCGAACACGAGCGGGCGTTGATCCGCACCAAGCAGTTCACGCTGCGCCCCATGTTTACCGACGATGCCATTGAGCAGATGGAACTGCTGGGCCACAATTTCTTTATCTTCCAGAATGCCGAGAACCAGCGTCTCAGTGTGCTCTACCGCCGCCGCGATGGCAATTACGGTCTGATTGTGCCCGATCCGGTCTAGGCTTGCGCGGGGGCCATGCCCCCAAGCCCCCGCCGGACGGGGTGGTTTTTCGGGGGCCATGCCCCCAAGCCCCCGCCGAACGGGGTGGTTTTTCGGGGGCCATGCCCCCAAGCCCCCGCCG
>RSAS01000534.1 GCA_003934145.1 Candidatus Viridilinea halotolerans
CGAGTGACGAGTGACGAGTGACGAGTGACGAGTGACGAGTGACGAGTGACGAGTGACGTATACCAACAAAGGAGCAGCATCTCAAGTTCTTCTTCATCTCAATGAAATTCCCTGAAAACCCTCATTTTGTCGAGGTTTTGTATCCGTTCAGGGGGGCACGATCCGCTACGATCATGACGACAACATGCTCTTACGTTTCACCGCGAAGGGGGCGAAGAGCGCGAAGAGCGCGAAGAGCGCGAAGAAAGGCGAGGGCTTTCCACCACATGCCCGATCTTCGCGTCCTTCGCTCCCTTCGCTCTCTTCGCGGTAAGACAAGGTTCGTAACCAAGTTACGCTTTTTGCCGCTGCCGCGGCGTGGGTGCGGGGGCCTGGCCCCCGCAAAACCCCCATTCCGATGGGGGTTTTGCGGAGGCCAGGTCCTCCGCTCCTCTCGTCAAACGGTAAAATAAATTGCCGCGCAGCGAAACCATGTCGTTCTAAGACAAGGTTTCAGGTTGCTTTACAGTTTGACGTTGCGTACCGCGTCCTGATGCACTCAGGCTGAAACCTTGCCTATAAGGATAGACACCATGCCTCGCCGCTTCCTCCTCCTCCTCCTCCTTCTCGTAGGCTGTAGCGCCGCCACGAACCAAGCGCCGCCACCAAGCGCGGCACCCGGCGCGCCCGAAGTGCGTCAGGTGAGCATGCGTTTGCAATGGTTTCCGCAGTGGCAATTTGCGGGCTACATTGTCGCACTCAGGAAAGGCTATTACGCTGATGCGGGCCTTGAAGTGACGTTGCTGCCGGGTGGCCCTGATCTGGTGCCGCTGCCATTGGTGGCGGCGGGCAATGATAGCTTTGGCAGTACCGGGGCCGATACGATCTTGATTGCGCGCGAGCAGGGCATTCCGGTCGTCGCGTTGGCGACGTGGTTCCAGACGAGCCCGGTGGCTTTTATGGTGCATAGCGACGCTGGCATCAGTGGCCCGCAAGATTTTGTGGGGCGGCGCGTGGCGATGTTCTATGGCGATAATGTCGAGACGGAATACTTGGCGATGCTCCAAGCGGCGGAGGTAGATCGTTCTGCCATCCAAGAAATCCCTGGCGATTATAGTATTGCCCCCTTCCTCGAACGGCGCATTGATGTCTGGCCCGTCTATGCCACCGATCAACCCAACACCGCCCGCAGGCTTGGGGCTGAAGTTGATCTAATTTTTGCGCGTGATTATGGTGTACAATTGCTCGGCGACGTTCTCTTTACCACCGAGTCTTTCCTGCACACACATCCGCGCACGGTGGCGGCCTTTGTGACAGCGACGCTGCGCGGGTGGGAGGATGCGCTAGCCAATCCCGACGAGGCGATTGAGTTGATCTTGGCCTACAATCCCGAATTGGAGCGTGAGCAACTCATTTTTGAAGCCAGCGAGACGATCAAGTTGCTGCGCTACGGCGCGGGCGAACGTTGTCTGGGTTTGAACGATCCCACAGTTTGGCAGGCCCAAGCGGATCTGATGCAGCAACTTGAGTTGTTGAGCGACCCTCCCAATCTTGAGGCTGCGATCCAGGGGCAATTTGTGGCTTGTCCGTAAAACGGTTTTTTCGACGCAAAGGGATGGTTTCAGAAAGGGGCTTCGCGCTTTACAATGGTAGTGCCGACTTTAGTCGGCTTCTCATCGCATCCAAAGGCCTCAGCCGACTAAAGTCGGCACTACCTAGGTGGCGCAAACGGTAAAGCTCCTACGAACCATCCCAAAGGCGCAAAGCTTTATGAGCGATCCCTCTCGCCAACCCCGTTTTTGCCACCAGTGCGGTGCGGCACTGCCCCCGGCCCCGGCGCGCTTCTGCATCGAGTGTGGTGCGCCCATTCGTGGTATTGCTGCACCGGTAGAGCCAGAATTGCCGCCTGCGCCGTTGGCGCGGGAGGCGGGTGCGCCAACGATCAAGTTGGCCAATGCGAACGTGCCCCAACAGGTGATTGGCGGCACGGTGAAGCTGCCCGCTTCGGGGGCGGTGCCGCCGGGCCTTTGGGTGCTTAATACGCCCCCTGGCCCTGAGGATGTCGTGGCGATCTACCCGCCCTTGCGCCCAGTGCGCGGCGGTTGGAGCGGGCTGATTGGCCGCGGCTGGCAAGCGGCAGGCAGTAGGGCGCGGGGTTCCCAGACCATCTTCCGCTTCCAGGCTGAAGTGACGTGGTTCCCGGCCCCCGATTGTGGCGACGGGTTGCGCCTTGTGGCCCAAGTGAGTGCGAGCTCGCGGGCGTGGGAGGGGCGCGCGCGGCGCGGTTTTCGCTTTGGGGTGAGCCGTGACGGGCCAATGACGATTGTGAGCGCCGTGTGGCAAGATGCCAATGGGCACGAACAGCATGAACTGCCCTTGCCCCAAATTCAGATCATGGCCCCCCCACGCGTGCCGCGTGTCTCTGATTTCGACGAGAGCCCCGCGTTGCTCAACGCCCGCGAAGCGAATCTCTGGGCGCGTGATTCGCAAGCCACGGGGGCCTATCGCCCCTGGCGCGACCAACTGGTGCAAGAGCATACCCTCGTCGGGCGTGGCATTGCGCTCATTCCGCTGAGCGAAGGGCCACGCGCCTGGATCGGGCGCATAATCGAAAAGGTCGTGTATGATCGCTATCGCGCCAAGGTGCTGCAACCCTTCACATGTTCGCTTGCCGAATGGAAGAAGCAACTGAAACTGATTGGCAACGAAGCACGCGCCTTGGGCCTCGACCTCGACCCGGCGCTCGCCGCTGAATGGTGGCTCGACCGCAACGGCTACGACGGGGTTATTTTCACCAAAGCCCACGCACGCTACAAGGTCGATCGCGTGCTGATCGTCTTTCGGCGTAGCCAGTTGGCAAAAATTAAGGATTGAGGGTCTGCGCGGTTGGCACCGCGTAGACCCTGCTAAGCGGGAGATTTTTCGGGGGCCATGCCCCCAAGCCCCCGCCGGACGGGGCGTCTCTTTGGGGGCCATGCCCCCAAGCCCCCGCCGGACGGGGCGTCTCTTCGGGGGCCATGCCCCCAAGCCCCCGCCGGACGGGGCGTCTCTTCGGGGGCCATGCCCCCAAGCCCCCGCCGGGCGGGGGATTTTTCGGGGGCCATGCCCCAATACCTTTCAAATAAGGGAGAGCATAGACCTC
>RSAS01000221.1 GCA_003934145.1 Candidatus Viridilinea halotolerans
CCAATCACCTATCCGTGACTTGCCGAGCGAATGTTCTGTCCGCCCTTAAACCCGCAAGCGGGAGAGGGGGTAGGGGGGTGAGCTTTTTGGTGTTCCAATGGGGCTCTTACAAAGTAGAGGGTTACGGCCTTGTTAAAACAACAAAGCCAGCCCGATGGGGCTGGCTGGTTGGCGGGGAGGGAGGGATTCGAACCCTCGACAGGATTGCTCCTGTAGCGGTTTAGCAAACCGCCGCACTAGGCCTCTATGCGACCTCCCCGTGCGGTTGATGGCTGCGATTATAGCATAGCTTGCTGTACTTGCCAAATGGAGGGGGCGGTGGGATTCGAACCCACGGGCCGTATGAGGGCCGTTCGCTTTCAAGGCGAATCCGTTCAACCGGGCTCCGGCACGCCCCCGAGAACGGGAGGGGCTCGGAAAGGGCTTCGCCCTCCCCGAACCCCTCGCGCTGCGTAATCTCTACCTGTTGGCAGGCGGGACAGGAATCGAACCTGCAACCTGCGGATTTGGAGGCCGCTGCTCTGCCAATTGAGCTACCCGCCTTTACTCGCAAGGGATGATACCACAGGTGGCTTATCTTTGCAACAATGCTACAATGGGTCGAGTGTTGCTACGCCGTGGCGTACGCCCTGCGCCAACAGCCCATTGAGGAGTCGCTAGGTGTATATTCCTACTTCACCCTACCTCCTTATGCTTGAGAATCGGATCAGGCTGGAGCGCATTCCCTTTAGTGATCGCGGCTCGCGCCTGCTGCTTTATCGTGATCGCCGCTATGACGACGCGCTCTATCTCAAGTTGGCCGAACGGCTTACCGGGGTTACGCCCGGCCTTTCGGCCTATCGCAATCGTCCGCCCTTCATTCCGCGCTTGCAGTTGGTGGATGGCGAGGGCCGTCCCGTTGCCTTTGAGGTGACGACCTACCCTCATGCGTTGGTCTTTCAGACGACGATCGGGGAGTTTCGCTGTGTCTTTCAGGATAACCAGACGCTCAGTTTTGGTTTGCCCAATGGTATTGCTAGTGGCATCCGTTTTACGGTGGTGCCCGATCTGGCCCGCCCCGATGCGCGCGGCGGTGAGTTTAAGTCGGTGCGCAATTGTGCCTATGCGACCAATGGCACCGTCGTGCTCAATCAGGTTGAGCATAATGGCAGTGGCTATGAGGTGACGCTGACGGCGGAGGGGGCCTTTGATACGGCGGTGGTACTCCATATTCAGGCGGGCCTTGATCTCAACCGCGAGGTGCTGCCCTTCCGCGCCGCCCTGGGTGCCGCCGAGGAGCGCTGGCATACGTGGTTCGCCGCCGCGCCGGAGGTGCTTGAAACCTACCGCGCTCAGTATTACTACGCCTGGTGGGTGCTGGGCAACAATATCCTCTCGCCCTACGGCCTCTTTCGCCGCGAGAGCGTCTCGCCGAGTAAGGCCCACTATGTCGGCGCATGGCAGTGGGATAATTATTTCCATGCCTTGGCGTTGCGTTATACCGATCCAAAATTGGCGGGTGATCAGATTCGTTTTATGCTCGACCATCAATTGCCCGATGGCATGATCCCCGATGCGGTCTACGATGAGGGGACGATTACCCAGCTTGAGCTGCCGGTGGCCGCTGCGGTCACCAAGCCGCCGATCATTGGCTGGGTGGCGATGCATGTCTATGACCAGACGGGCGATCTGGCGCTGCTGCGCGAAATTTATGATCCGCTGGTGCGCTGGAATTCTTGGTGGCTGGGCTTGAACGACGACGATGGCGATGGGATTGTTCACTACACCCACCCCTTCTCGTCGGGCCTCGACGATAGCCCCATCTGGGATGGGGGCATGCCGGTGGAGGCGGTCGATCTGAACACCTACCTCTGTGTTCAGATGGATGCGTTAGCGCGCATGGCCAATCTCTTGGGGCGTCCGCGCGAGGCGCAGTTGTGGCGCAAGCGCGCCGATGCGATGGCGCGGCGCATGATCGAGCATTTCTACGACGCCGACGCCGGCCTCTTCTGGTCGCAGCGCGACCATAGCCCGATTAAGGTACTCACCCCCTTTAGCCTCTACCCGCTCTGGACGGGGCGCATGCCCGGGGCGATCAATGCGCAATTGGTGGCCCACTTGTGCAACCCACGCACCTTCTGGGCCAACCATCCCCTGCCTACCGTTGCGCTCGGCGATGCGCATCACAATCCCCAGCAGATGTGGCGCGGCCCGGTCTGGATCAACATTAACTACATCTTTGTCGAGGCGTTGCAACGCAACGATTATGGTGAATTGGCGGCGCAATTGGCCGAAGCAACGCTGAGTTTGGTAATGGGGCAGCCCGATATTTACGAATACTACAACCCGCACACCGGCGAGCCGCCGCCCAAAGCGGCCCCGATGTTTGGCTGGTCGGCGGCATGCTTTATCGATCTGGCAATTCGTATGACGCGCAGGGAGATTGGATGAGCTGTTTTGCCATTTTGCACTATGCTGGCCCGCCCTATGTCGGTGGGGTCGAAATCACGATGGCGGCCCACGCCCGCGTCTTGGCGCACGCAGGCCATAGCGTGCGCATCGTCGCAGGCAAAGGGGCCATGAGTACGCCCAACGTGACCTTGTGGCTGCACGAGGCGTTGGGTTCGCGCGGCGCGCGCGTCGAAATCATCGCCAAGGAGTTGGCGGCGGGCACGGTGAGTCCGGCGTTTCACGAACTCGTTACTGAATTGACGGACTGGTTGGTTGAGGCACTCGACGGCGTTGCTGCGGTGATGGTGCATAATGTGTTAAGCTTGCACAAGAACCTCGCCTTCACCGCCGCCTTGCAGCGGCTGCATCAAGCGGGTCGCTTGCCGCGCCTCTTGGCTTGGTGTCACGATTTCGCTTGGCTCGATCCGCTCTATACGCCCGAGTTGCACCCTGGCTACCCCTGGGATCTCTTGCGCGAACCCTGGCCCCATGCCCACTATGTGGTGGTGTCGGAAGATCGGCGCGGGATGTTGGCCGGACTGCTCGGCCTCGACCCCAGCCAGATTCGCGTGGTCACCCCCGGTGTTGACCTCGCGGCCTTCCTTAAGCTCGAAGCGGAGACGGTGGAGTTGATTGCGCAACTCGATCTCTTGGCTGCCGCGCCGCTCCTGCTCTTACCCGCCCGCATCACGCGGCGCAAGAATATCGAATTGGCCATTGCCATTGTGGGCGACTTGCGCCAACAGGGTTACGCCGCCCGCTTGGTCGTTACGGGGCCACCTGGCCCGCACAATCCGGCAAATGCGGCCTATTTGAGCGAATTGCTCGCGCTCCGTGAGCGTAGCGGGGCCGCCGAGGGTGTCATCTTTCTCTACGAACGTTTCACCACCGCCGACGGCCAACCCCGCCCCGTGACCGATGCGATGCTGGCCGACCTCTTTCGCCTCGCCGACGGCCTGCTCTTTCCCAGTCGCTACGAGGGCTTTGGCATTCCCGCCCTCGAAGCAGGTCTCAGTGGCATCCCCATCTTCTGCAGCGACATCGCCCCCCTGCGCGCCACCGCTGGCACCGCCGGAAACTACTTCGCCCTTGATGAAGCACCCGCCACCATTGCCACCCGCATCGCGGCAACGCTCGCCAACGACCCCCGCTACGCTTTGCGCCGCCGCGTGCGTACCAGCTACACCTGGGAAGCCATTTACCACCAGACCATCGCCCCACTGCTTGTGGGGAAGAGAGAGAATGAATATGATGCAAACCCATGAACGGCCCAGCACCAACGACTACGTTGTGCTGCTACCCGCCCGCGAACCAGCCAAAATCCAGATGATGCTGCCGCTCGCGGCGGCATTGGCGCATCAACAACAGGGCCAAGTGGTCATCTTGGGCGTCGTGGTCGTCCCTCACGAACGCCCGCTGAGCGACGGTATGCTCGAGACGCGCCAGGTGCGGGCCGACTACGATAGCGCCGCCGATTTTAGTGCCTTTCAGGTACCCATTCGCACCGTCATCACGGTAGCTCACGACCTGACCGAAGGGATTCGCACGGCAGCCGAAGAGCAGGCGGCCAACCTGATTTTGCTCGGCTGGCACGCCCTCCAGTCCTCCTCCGAGCGTCTCTTCGGCCCGCCGATTGATAGCTTGCTGCGCCAGCCGCCCTGCGACGTGGTGGTATTGCGGTTGCGCGAAGGCGAGAATTGGCGGCGCATCTTGCTGCCCGTGCGCGGCGGCCCCCACACGCCGCTGGCCTGCGACGTGGCGATGGCGCTCGCCGATCAGCACGATGCTGCCATTAGCGTCCTCTACGCCACCAATCCGCGTATGCCCGACGATGCCAACGTGCGCGCCAGTCTGCAATCGTTACGCAGCATGCCCCGCGTCACACGCTGGCTCGAACGCAGCATCCCCGCCGAACAGGCCATTCTCGCCGAAGACCCCGACCACCAAGCGATTATCTTGGGCGTCACCGGGCGGCGCGGCGACCCCGAAGCGCCCATTGGGCCGCTGGCCGACCGCATCCTGCGCCAGTCCGACAGCACGATTGTCCTCGTGCGCCACCGTATGGCCCATGCGGAAGAGTTGGCGCAGCAGATCTGGCAGCAGAACCGCGACCTTTCGGCGACGGTGGATCGCTGGTTCGCCGAGAATACCTTTAGTTCAACCGAGTATGACGATTTGCAGCGCTTGCTCTTTTACAAACAGCAGCAGGGAGTCAAGATCAGTTTGGCCCTGCCGACGCTCAACGAAGAGGCGACAATTGACGGGATCATCGGCCAACTGCAAGAGCATCTGGTACATCAGACGCCGCTGCTCGACGAGATTGTGCTGATTGACAGCGGCTCGCAGGATCGCACGCGCGAAATCGCCATCAGCCACGGCGTGCCGGTCTACCTGCACCAAGACATTCTCAGCCAGTACGGTGCCTTCGCCGGCAAAGGCGAGGCGCTCTGGAAGAGCCTCTACGTCTTGCAGGGCGACATCATCGCTTGGTGCGACACCGACATCCAGAATTTCCACCCGCGTTTTGTCTACGGCGTAGTAGGGCCGTTGTTACGCGAACGGCGGCTCGTCTACAGCAAAGGCTTCTACCGGCGACCCATCCAATTTGGCGAACAGATCGCGGCCAGCGGCGGCGGGCGCGTCACCGAGCTGACGGCGCGCCCGCTGCTCAACCTCTTCTACCCTGAACTTTCCGGCATGCTCCAGCCGCTTTCGGGCGAGTATGCCGGGCGGCGCAGTGCACTCGAAGAGGTACCCTTCTTTACCGGCTACGGCGTCGAGACCGGCATGCTCATCGATCTCTTGGAGCGCCACGGGCTGAACGCCTTGGCCCAAGTTGACCTAACCGAGCGCATCCACCGCAACCAGGAGCTCGTGCCGCTCTCGAAGATGGCCTTCGCCATCACCCAAGTGGTGATCCAGCGTATGGAACAGCGCCAGCGCGTCAGCCTTTTGGAGCCAGTGAACCAGACGATGAAGCTGATCACGCAGCGCGAAGACGGCGGCTTCTCGCTGGAGCTACGCGAAATCCGCGACCACGAGCGCCCGCCGATGGCACGCATCCCCGAGTACCGGCGGCTACGCGGGCTGCCGCCGGAGCCGCCGGATCGGGGGTGATGGCCCATGCGCATTAACGTAAGCCCGTAGCGGGCCTGTCGGCGGGGGTTCGGGCTTGCCCTGAGCCTAGTCGAAGGGGCTTGGCCCCCGAAAAATCCCCCCTTCTGGCGGGGTTTTAGGGGCCGCAGGCCCCTACGTTCATGCGCATGGGCGTGATGCCCCCATGGAGGCGTGAGGCGGTAAGAGAACCTCGTAGGGCTGGGTTGAAGCATTCGCCCCCCAGTGTTTCACCACTGATTCAGAGACGAAAAAGAGGACGCGAAGAGTGGGCAGAGGGCAACCCCTCTGCCCACTCTTCGCGTCCTCGCGTCCTCGCGTCCTCGCGTCCTCGTTTCGCCTACGCCATAAACTCATCGCGCTGACGCGCCGCTTCGAGCAGGATGCTCTCGGGATCGGCGGCCATAGTGGGCGCGAAATGTTCGGGTAATTGACCAACACGGAAGAGGCCGTTGGGCCAACGCATGAGCTTGACGATCGCATCGGCACCTTCAGTGCCTTCGCAGGTTGCCGCGATGACGAGGCCATCGCTGAGACAGATATGGGCACTGGCATCGGTGCGCCATGCTTCGATCTGCACTGCCCGACGTTCATGACAGAGTGTTTGGATTAGGGCTGCCACGCTGATGGTATTGAAGCTTCCTTGCAGGAACATAGATGGATACTCCAGAGTGGGTAGGTTACTGGGAGGGCCTGGCCCTCCCAGACCCTCCCGTCGCACAACTTGCCGCAGGCAGCATTAGACTGCTTGGTGCGCGGCGGCGATGACGCCGCTCATGCTGGCTTTGAGCGTATCGAAGACGCCGTAGCCCTTGATGGCGACCGCCTCGAAGGTGGGGTAACCTTTGATCGGCAGGCGGCGGCGAATTTCGGGAATCGAAAGGGTGTTGGGTACGTCACGCTTGTTGATCTGCACCACAAGCGGGAAATTCTTTAGATCCTGCCCCATTTCAACGAGGTGGCGTTCCATCGAGTGCCAGAGTTGTTCGTTGTCGTCCATACGATCAATCTGTGAATCGACAACGAAGACGATGCCGTCGGCCCCTTGGAGAATGAGGCGGCGGCTGGTATCGTAGTAGACCTGGCCGGGGACAGTATAGAGCTTGAATTTGGGCTTGAGATTGGCGACTTGGCCGACTTCGAGCTGAAGGAAGTCGAAGAGCAGCGTCCGATCTTGGTGGGTTTTGAGCGAGATGAGTTGGCTGCGCAACTTGGGTGGCGTGCGGGCGTAGATAAACTGCAAGTTGGTGGTCTTGCCGCTCATTCCAGCACCATAGTAGACAATTTTGAGGTTGATTTCGCCTTGGGCCCAGTTGATAAACATAGAGACCTCCTACCAGATGGTGTCGATTTGAGCGTTAAAAGAAGCTACGAAATCGTCGCTCATGACGAGGGGCGGAGGTGTCATTGCTGCGCTGCCGACAACCTCGAGAATACGATCGCTGGTGCGCTTAATAGCGAGACGTGACCAGCCTACAGGCACATCTACACCCGTGGCCATGAGCAGCACAAGACCTTCGCCCACTCGTGCGACCAGGATGATCATCTCGTCGTGTTCTTGGATAATCACATTGCAAGCGCGTTTGCCACCGAGAATGCGAGCAATCTCCATGGTGGCCATCAGGTCACCTGCGGCGAGGGCGGCCAAACTGACGAGATCGAGATCGGCCTGTTCTGTCCAACTCGCAAGTTCTTGGCCGCCTAGGTCGCAGAGAAAAGCACAACGCATATGGGCCTGTTGACTCAGTTGACCTAGCAGGCCGTGAATGGTTGCCAACGCTGCGGCTGAAAGCGCGGGTTGGGTACGATGCATCAGGATGCTCCTGTAACAAAAAGCCTGCTATGTTTGGTGGGTTTTGCCCCATGCGCGTTAAGGTTACGCCTTCCGGCGGGGGTTCGGAGGAGGCGAAGCCTCTCCCAAACTCTGTTTTGTTGTTCGATTTTGGCGGCGAGGCCGTCAAAATCGAACGGGTGTGACTGGAATCTGTAGGGCGGCGCCCTACACCCCTTCGAACTGGGGAAGGATGCGCGGGAACCAGGTTCCCGCGCACACCCTACCTACACGTTTTGGTCACACCCAAATCGAACAACAAATGGCGCATGGCCCCCGCAAAACCCCCAAAGGCGAGCGCCGCAAGGCAAAAGCATTCCTTAGATGTAAAAGATCCTCCCCATGTATTGTAATACCGTTTGGGGCAATGATTCATAGCAGAAAGGTATGGTTTTGGGTGAGATTGTGTGTCATTTCAGGATATGCGGCGCTACTTTTGGGCAAGGAGCTTATGCAATTCGGTGAGCGGATCGGGCTTAGGTTCCCAGGTCGCATCGGGGGTGTTGGGTGGGGGGGCGTCGCTGGAGGGGAGGCGCACCGAGAAGATGCTGCCGTCGTCAATGTGGCTAGCGATCCAGAGTTCGCCGCCGTGTTCTTCGACGATCGCTTTAGCGAGAGTGAGGCCCAGTCCGCGTCCGGAGGTACCGGCGCGTTGGGCGCTGGCGGCGCGATAGAAGGGCTCACAGACGTGTTTGATCTCTTGGGCGCTGAGGCCGTAGCCGGTATCTTCGATGGTGATGAGAATCTGGCCGCCTTCGTGGCGGGCGCTCACGCGGATGCGTGCCCCCCGGGGGCTATATTTACTCGCATTGTCAATCAGGGCATCGAGGACGCGGCTGAGCGCAGTTTCGGCGCCGATGACACGCGGCAGGCCGGGCATGGGGTCAATGGTGACATTCTGGCCGCGGCGTCCGAATTCGGCGTAACGGCTGCCGACAATCGCCTCAATGAGCAGATCAAGGCGCAGGGGCAGGTGGCCGGCTTGGGCGTTGAGGCGGACTTGGCCAAGCGCCAAGAGATCGCTGACGAGCAGAGCCATTTCGCTGTTGAGGCGGGCGATCTGGCCGATGATGCGCGCGTGCTGCTCGTTCGCCGTGTCGGGGGCGGGTTTGGTGGTAATCAGGCGGTGAATCTCGCGTAGCGGCGTCTGCACCAGCCACGAGAAGTTGTGGAGGAAGCTGTCGCTGGCTTCACCCACACTAGGCGCAGGGGCGGCTGACGCAGCGGTGCGCGTGGGGGCGCTCTCGTGCAGGATGAAGACCCACAGGGCATCGCCGAGGCTGTTGACGCTCACCTTGCTGCTGGTGCCGTTGGGGAGCGTGATCGTGCCTTCGATACTGTTCTCGCTCATGAGTGCTTCGCTGAAGAGGGGTGCGAGGCATGCAGCGCTGCTCTCGGTAAGGATGCTGCTCTGTTCATTGGGTGCCAGGTTGAGCAGGCGCATTGCCGGGGCGGTGGCGCGCACCAGCATGCCTTGGGCATCCACCAGCACTGCCGCTTCGTCGAGGTTGGCGAAGAGGGCGGCAATGTCGCGGACAAAACCGCTGCTGGTGCTGCTGGTGCTGGAGCGGGCGGATGGCGCACTGGGCGGCGTGGCGGCGCGTGGCGTTGTGGTGCGCCGCTGCTGCTGCTGCTGCGCCGCCGTGATGAGGACGCCCAAGCCGTTGAGTTGTGCCCGCGCCGCGCTGCTGATTGGGCGGGGGCTGGTGAGGAGCAGCAGCCCCCAGCAGGTACGCTGCTGTAGCAACGGAACGACCGTAAGCGTCTTGCCGCCCGTCCAGCGGCGTGTCGCCTCATCGAGCTTGTTGTCGGCGACCATCGCGGGGCGACCGTTGGCGCGCAGGTTTTTGAGCATATCATCGGGCAGCGGCAAGCGCGCTGGGGCGTCGCCGCCAATGGCCGCCAACGTGTGTGCCTCCGCACTAGCGGGCGCGATCTGGGCGAGCAGGGCGCGTTCGATGGCGTGGCTGCGCAGCACCTGAAGCACCTCGGCAGCGTTGAAGAGGCTCGGCAGATCGGGGTAGGGCAGCAGTGCCTGAGTCAACGCGATCCATGTGTTCTCATTGGGCAACAGGGCGGGCAGATCGATACCACCCAAGGCCGTCTCATCGCTGATCAGAGTGGCGATGAGGGCGGCGACAAAGGCTTGTTGCGGCTCGGCAGCGGCGCGTTCCGGCAGATCAAGCGCCTCGTTACTGAGCTGGATCAGGGTCATGGCCGCGAGATCAACTTGGTCGGGATCGCTCAGGATGAGGCAGCGCACCCCCGTGCCTTCGCTGTGGCTCAGCAGGGCGAGGGCGGCCTGCTCACCGGCGAGGACGAGAAAGGGATCGCTGTTGCGTGTCCCGGTCACAAGCGTCCCACCATCAAGATCGCCCAAGCTGCCGCCGAGTAACATATGGCTCTGGACATCTTGCGGACGACAGCGGCGAATATGGTCAGCTACCCGCCGCAACTGCTCATGGCTGAGCAGCGCTCCGTCGGTCGGGGGGATGCCAAGCAGCGGGGGGAGCGAAAAGGTTGATGCTGGATCGCTGGGCATGGATGGGGTCTCCTCATTACCAAATATCGTGGGAAGGGTGTGCGCGGGAACCAGGTTTCCGCGCACACCCTTGGTAACTACACCGTCACCTCACTGCTAACCATCCGCTGCATAATCTGCAGCAGGCCAAGGACTTCGCGGGCGGCATATTCGGGCATGGCTTGGCTTAGCGTTTCGCTGAGGGCCGCGTAGCTCTGCTGAAGGGGCGTATCGGGCAGACCTTGGCTAGCGAGCCACTGTTGCATCCAGCGCGTGTAGCCAACGAGTGGTTCGACGCTGCGGTTGCCGAGGCTATCGATGATGTAGGCCATATACCAACTGACCTCCATCATCGTTTCGGGGCTGTTGGGGGCCAAGCCGGCGGCGATGAGTCGTTCGGCGACGGCGTGCATGATGCCTTGTTGCGCATTGAGCAGCATCGCGCAGGTCTCGTCCTCATAGTTGAGGCTTGTACTCGCGTTAAAGAGCAGACGGCTGGCGACTTCAGCGGGGCCGGGGGCGAGGTGTTGCTCCATGGCCTGGGTAAGCATCCAGAGCAGTTGTTGCAGATGGGCGGTACTCAAGCCGCGGGCAAGCATAAACTGGCGCAGCACGGGCAGATATGCGGCGACCAGATCGGGCTTACTTGCCCCCAGGGCATCAACCATGTAGGCGACGAGATACCAAAGATCGTAGAGAAACTGGGGGCGGCCTTCCGGCCCGTAGGCGGCCTGCCAGTGCCAATGCTGATCGAAACTGACAGCGCCCACCGCTTCAATCAGCACATTTTGAGCCGCAGCGAGGGCTTGGGCAGAAGGGTTGGGATAGGCGATGCTATCGAGGGCTTCTTGGATGTAGCCAACGATCTCGGCATGCCAATATTCGGGCATTTTCTGCGTGATTTCATGCCACATATACATGTAGAGTGTACGCAGATGGCCGCCGGAGCAGCCAAAGCCAAGGATTTGGTCGCGGCGCCAGCGGGTATGATCCTCGAAGATCATGGGCGAGCGGTAGCGGATGCTCTGGATGAGGATCGCAAGATTGCGATCCATATCGAGATTGAGGCGCACGCGAATATCATCGCCGAAACGTTGCAACCAGAAGGGGTCGTTCATGGCGTGGGCGGCGGTAGCTTCGGCAATTGCGGCGCGGTGGGTTTCGAGCTGACGAGCGATCTCAAGGTGCTGCATAACGGTTCCCTACTTGAGAAATTGGGCAGCGAGTTGGCGCGCGGTAGCGCGGAAATCGCCCTCGATGAAATTGCCGCCTTGGACGCGGACACGCAGATCGGCGCGTTCGTAGAAGGCCATGCCGCCAAAGATGAACATAGGGCGTGGCGGCTCGATACGGCTGAGGATCTGGCCGGTCTCGACGAGATTATGAGCGGCTTCGATAGTCGTGGCCGAGAAGCCAATGATCTGGGGGCGCACTTGGCGCACGAGCGACTCTAGGGTGGCGTTGGGGACATTCTGGCCCAGGTAGATAATGCGGAAGCCGGCCCATTTGAGGAAGAGGGCGACCATAAGCGCACCGAGTTCGTGCATTTCGGCTTGGGCGCAACCAACCACGGCGAGTGGGCCGGTGGGCTGGTTGAGTTGCATATTGAGCAGATTGTGCAGTTTACCTTCAACGAAACGGCTGGCAAAGTGTTCAGCGGCGATCGAGACCTCGCCACGGTGCCAGCCTTCGCCAATGGCGACCTGCACCGGCATGAGCATCTCGGTACAGAGCGATTCGGATGGGTAGAGGGCGCTCGCCTCGCGCCAGATCTCCTCGGCATTATTGACATCAAACGCGACGAGGGCGCTCATCAGGCGCTTCTGGAGCATAGGGAAACTGCGATTGGTGGCGGTGGGCAGGCCGGCGGGTTGCACCGGCACGGGGGCGCGTGAGGGCGGGATCGGTTGGGATTCAGCTTGTTGCTGGCCCCCGCCAGCGCCACCGGCCCCCATACGCAGCCAGGGTGGCAGACCGAAGCTGGGGGACGCCTGCTGGGTCGGCGGCGGGGCGGCTTGAGGGGGGGGGCTAGGATTGGTAAACGGACTACTAAAGACGTTGGGCGGCGCATTGAAGCTACCCACACCCGCCGCGACTGGGGGGGCGGCTGAGGGGGCGGCGCAGCGGCGGCGGGCGGCGGCGGCGGCGGGAAGGGCTGTGCGCTTGGGGGCGCTTGCGGCGGCGATGGCGGCGGCGGCGGCGGGCCACTCGGCTCGTACACCCGACTCGAACTGGCCGCACCCGCCATCCAGGGGGGCATGGTAAAGGTTGGCTCTCCCGGTGCTGCAGGCGCACTCGGCGGCACACTCGGCGGCATCTGGAAGGCCGACATATCCTCGACAAACGCCTCGGTGGGCGTCGGCGGCACAAAGGGCTCTTCGTCTGCACCATCCATGGCAAATTCGGCGAAGGCATCGCCCGAACTTTCGGCCATCACCGGGCTTACCTCCTCGACCTTCTTTTCGAGCAGGGTAGCCAGACCGACGATACGTGCCACGATGGGCGAATCGAGGGCATCGGGTTCGGCGAGGCCGACGAGGAGCACGCCCCAGGGGGTACCGCGCACGCTGATCGGAATGGCCACCGCCGCCCCCGCGCGCCCCAGCATGCCATACTCGGCGTCGCTGCTCACCAGCGGCTGCAGGATCAGGTGGCCCTGTTGCAGCGCTTGGCCCACCAGCCCATCCTCGGTCGAGCGGGCGGGCGGCGGGGCGCTGTTGGCGCTCCACGCAACGGGTACCACCACGCCGCCTGCGTCGCGCAGCAGCATTGCGCTCACCGCGCCGCAGTGCTGGCGCAGCGCCTCCATCGCCTTGGCCACCACCTGATCATACTCTAGCTCTGGTTCGGCGAGCAGCGCCTGCATCTCGGGCAACTCGGAGAGGCAATTTACCAATTCGAGGCGGGCAGCCTCGGGGTGGTTGCCCAGGGCATAGGCGACCCACGCCCAATGGGCGTAGTTGGCCACGCCATTGCGTTGCACCTTTTCGAGCGACGTCTCGCCGCGCGCCAGATTAAGTAGCAAGCTGGCGCGGCTGACGAGGCGCTCATCGGTAGTCAGGACACCCTCAAACTGGTAGCGGCGCACCTTCTCGGTGCCGCGCTCGGTGATAGCCTGGGTCACCATTGCGCCCCAAAAGACCGGACTATCCACCACAAAGAACCACTCTTGGCTCAGCGGTGTTCCGGCGGGAACTGCGACAAACGTGACATTGGGCATCGTGGGCGGTTCGACATCAGCTTCGCCATAGACCGTCACGCTGCGGCAGAGCGGCGCGAGCTGAGCGATGCGCCCTTGGTGCAACTGAAAAAGCGAGAAGCGCAACGTTCCCAACGAGACATGGGCATCTACGCCCTGCTCTTGGGCCATAATTTCAAGTTGACGGCCAATAATAATGAGGGCATCGGCTGGGCGGCGCCAGCGTCGTTCAGCCGGGATATGGCTTACCAGCTTCATGAGCGACGTACCCGAAACCCGATCTTGAGGCATAGCAGGGTTGGTCATAAACGCCTTATACTCTATTTTTGATCGCGGCATGGCGGCGCGCTGAGCCATGCTCAGCGTGATGTGACTATACTACACACAAAACAAGGGCGGTGTCAAACGTATGTGGATGGAGAAGAAGTAGAGGATGCGAGGGAACCTGGTTCCCTCGCATCCTCTGCCTCTCCATCCACACTAGGGCCACGTCAAAGTCGCTAGGATTGCGCCCCAGACCCTCAAAGCAGCAAAAAAAGTCTTTCGGGGGAGGCGATGCCTCGCCCGAACCCCCACCGAAGGTGACTTTGACGTAGCCCCATACATTCACCAGGATTCCCGAATCGCCCATCCTACCATGCTATACTGTTGGCACTATGTTTGTAATCCGCACGCGGCATGGCCGCAAGAAGATAAGGAAGTGCTATGTCCGGTGAAGTTACGCTGCGCGCCACGCTGGCCCGCCCCTTTCTTGCCGCAACGACCACGCCCCAGGTCGCGTACGCCCTGATTGAGGTGCAGCCGTCTGAGGTTGTTGCCCAGGTACGGATGCCGGTGAGCGTCTGTTTTGTGCTGGATCGCAGTGGTTCGATGAAGGGCGAGAAGATGGAGCGGGTGCGTCAAGCGACGAGCATGGCGATTGATCGCCTTGATGCCCAAGACTCGGTGGCGGTGGTGATTTTTGATCATCGCACCGAGGCGATCATACCCTTTGGCCCGGTCAAGGATCGGGCGGGCATCAAGAGTCGCATTGCTCGTATTCGCGACGCTGGCGGGACGCGCATTGCGCCAGCGGTGGATCTGGGGCTGCGCGAGATTGCCAAGGATCGCAGTGGGGCGATTCGGCGCATGCTGTTGCTCACCGACGGCCAGACCGAGCACGAAAGGGAGTGTCTGCTGCGTGCCGATGATGCCGGACGCTTAGGGGTGCCAATTACGGCGCTCGGGGTTGGCAAGGATTGGAACGAAGACCTCTTGATCGAAATGGCCAACCGTTCGGGCGGCACCGCCGATTTCATTAGCCGCCCTGAAACTATTGAGACCTTTTTTCAAAACACGGTGCAACAAGCGCAGAACAGTGCCATTCACAATGCGGTACTCAATCTGCGCCTCGTTCATGGCGTCACCCCGCGCGCCGTTTGGCAGGTCATTCCGCTGATCAACAACCTTGGCTACCGGCCCATTTCCGAGCGCGACGTCAGCGTGCCGCTGGGCGAAGTCGAGACGGGCCCGGGGCGCACAGTGCTGATAGAATTTCTGGTTGATCCACGGGCTGTAGGCACGTATCGTGTTGGCCAGGTCGAGGTAACCTACGACGTACCGGCCCTGAGCAAACGCGACGAGAAGGTGCGCCAGGATCTGTTGCTCACCTTCACCGCCGATCCCGCCCAGCTCAACCAAGTCAACCCTGGCGTCATGAACATTGTTGAGAAGGTGAGCGCCTTCAAGCTACAGACGCGTGCGCTGCAAGACGTCGCCGAAGGCAACGTGCAGGGGGCGACACAAAAGCTGAAGAGTGCCGTCACGCGCTTGCTCAGCCAGGGCGAACTCGAACTGGCCGAGACGATGCAGCAAGAGATTGCCAACCTCGAACAGGGCGGCCAACTCTCGAGCGAAGGCCAAAAGACGATCAAGTTCCAGGGACGCAAGACGGTGCGGCTGAGCGATATTGATCTGCCGAAGGAGTAGGGGGGCTATTACTACAGAGGCCAATAATGTCGCAGAAGAAGTACACGCCCTTTCGTGCGCTCATGCAGAGAATCGCGGCCTCACCGTTAGGTGCTTGGTATTATGCGCGCACCATGCATTGGTCTGATGGCATCTTTTTGCGCTTGTCGGGCGGGCGGATGACGCTCACCAGCTTGTTTACCGGCTTGCCCGTCGTGATCGTCACCACGACGGGTGCCAAGAGCGGATTGGCGCGCACCATTCCGCTCCTCTGCATCCGCGACGAGCGCGACCCGGCTACCTTCGCGCTCATCGCGACAAATTGGGGCCAAAAACGGCATCCAGCATGGTATTTCAACCTCAAGGCCAACCCGCGCGCCACATGCGCCATAGCCGGAAAAACGGGGGAGTATGTGGCGCATGAGGCGGTTGAGGAAGAGTATGCGCGATTTTGGCAATACGCCGCAGACACCTATGTGGGCTATCCGCTCTACAAAGAGCGGATACGCGAGCGGAGCATTCCGATTATGGTTATGACGCCGAGTTCGTAACCAAGTTACGCTTTTTGCCGCTGCCGCGGCGGGGTTTAAGGGGCCTGCGGCCCCTTAAACCCCGCTGGAAGGGGACGTTTTTCGGGGGCCAAGCCCCCGAACCCCCGCCGGAAAGGGACGTTTTTCGGGGGCCATGCCCCCGAACCCCCGCCGGCAGGCCCCTTAAACCCCGCTGGAAGGGGACGTTTTTCGGGGGCCAAGCCCCCGAACCCCCGCCGGAAAGGGACGTTTTTCGGGGGCCATGCCCCCGAACCCCCGCCGGCAGGCCCCTTAAACCCCGCTG
>RSAS01000842.1 GCA_003934145.1 Candidatus Viridilinea halotolerans
CCTCGCGCCTCGCGCCTCGCGCCTCGCGCCTCGCGCCTCGCGCCTCGCGCCTCGCCCCCCGCCCCCCTCGCCCCTCGTTCTGCTTGTCCCTTGTCACTCATCACTCATCACTACCAGCAAAAGAATTCAGAACGCAGAACACAGGATTCAGAATTCAGAAATCAGAATCAATGTGCGAGCGAGGGGAGAGAATAACCCGAAAACCCCTGAGGCCGATGAGGCCGCCGGGACGGAGGCGGCCCCGCGCCCCGCAGCGAACATTTGTGCTATTATGATACCAACTGCCCCCTCGAAGGGAGACTACCCTCTCTTTGAGCGAGAAGTCTTTCGATTGCACAAAATCATCACTGATGACTCCACTCCGCGCCGGATAGCCCTCCCCATGGCTGCACGTCCACTCCCAGACATTGCCCGCCAGATCGAGCGCCCCGCACGGTGCGACACCCGCCGGGCAGCAGCCCACCGGCGCGGGCCGTCCCAATTTGCTCGCGTCGTAGATCGCTAACTCTGGCGTCGGTTCCGCTTCGCCCCACGGGTAGCTGCGGCGCTGGCCTTGCGCGTCGTAGGCCGCTGCTGCTTCCCATTCGGCTTCGGTGGGCAGGCGCACCCCGTAGCCCCTGGGCTGAAGTTGTTCGTTCAGCCACGCGCAGTAGGCGCTCGCTTCGTACCAGCTTACGCCGATCACTGGCTGGTTGGGGCCGTTATAGTTCGCATCACGCCATCCCCGCGGCTCAGTGTGCTTATTCCGCTGCTTCCACTGCCAGCCATTGGGTGTCCACCAACGTTCCGCCTCCGGCGCGTAGCCGACGGTGACAAAGGGGGCAAATTGGGCAACGGTGATCGGGTAGCGGGCGAGCCAAAATGCAGCAAGGGCTATCTCTGTCGCTTGCTTGTCTCTCTCCCACCCGCCAATCTGGTAGCTACGACCGCGCACGTAGCACCAGTAGCCCGCTGGCTGGCCAAATTTTTCGTTGCACTGCGCTACTTCGGCCTGCCACTGCGCCAGCGTCGCGGGGTAGCGCGGGTCGCCAATGGTGCTAAGCACCTGGGCGGCGGCGATGCGGTCAGCGGTGGTGATGGCCGCATCGGGTGCGTGCAGCAGCGCCGTCGTCGCCTGCGCCAATGGCGTTTCGATTTCGGCCTCGATGTCGAGCAGGCTCCCCGCAAAGGCACCGCGCTCGTGGAGTTCGCGGTAGCTGCGGGCGACTAAGACGGCATCCCAGTGGCGCTGTGTGGCCGCTTTGGGGTTCCTGCCACATTTGGCTCCGCTCAGGAGCTTCAGCCACGGTAGCCCTTTCTCTTCGGCTTTGCCCTGCTGGTGTAAGCGCCCCATGAGTAACAGCAGCGCCTCGCGCCACCGTTCGCGGTCGTTGCCGCACCAGCGTTGGTACGCCTCTTCCAGCATCTTGGGCTGGTCGGCAAGGTGGCACGCGGCCAGATACTCTTGGAAGGTGAGGTGCGGCAGCGCGTAGCCCTCGTCGCCCCGGCGCTGAAGCAGGCCGCTATCTTCGTCGGCAAGAATCGCCAGAAAGCGTTGCGTGCGTACCTCGGCGTCGGCCAACGAGCCGAGGCGCTTGAAGAAGGTGAACATGCGCTGCTCCAACGCCTCCATGCCAATCATTCCGCGCCCATCATCGCCTGGGGGCTGAAGGTGCGCCTGGTAAGCCAGTTCGTGGATGACTTGACGTAGCGGGTCGAGGGTCGGCAAACCCAACCGCTCAATCAGCCGTTCGCGGGGCATGCCTGGCTGCCGCTCCGGTTCCCAACGGTCGAAGAGCAGCAGCACACACTCCTCATAGAGCTTGGCGCGATCACGCGGGACGGTGTTGGTGTTGTAGTGCAGAATGGCGAGCATGGTGAGCAGCAGCGGGGATTGCACCAAGGGGTGCAGGCGCGGCACATGGGCAATCTCTGCGCTCAACGCCTCGGCACGCTGCACGGCGCGCCCCTGGGCAAGATCGGGATCGTGCTGGCCAAGGGCGGCATACCAGCCACGCACAAAAGCCCACGTCTGGCCCAAAGCCAAAGGCTGCACCGTGCGGAGCGTCCAGCCATCCTCCGGCAGCAACTTCCAGTCCCCTTCGGCGCGATAGGGCAAGACGCGACTGGTCACCACGATGCGGGCTTGCGTTTCGGCAGCCAAGCGACGGAGTGCCGCCGCCACCAGCACACGCGGCGCCCGCCCCGTCTCAGTGGTCGCCGGAAGTTCGTCGAGGCCATCACAGAGCAGCAACACGCCCCCGTTGCGGAGGGCGGTGGCAAGATGCGCCCGCAACCCTTCCCGCACGCCCGCTTCGAGCAGATCACCAATCACCTGCAGCAGGGCGTGGTAGGCATCGGACGCACCGGCACGCAGCGCCGCAGCCACCTGGCCAAGCGGCACCACCACGGGGATCGGCGCAGCCTCATCATCAGGCCAACCCGGGATGCGGCACGACACACCCGCCAGACGGAGGGCCAAGAGCAGCGCCAAGTAGCGCAGCGCCGTAGATTTACCAGCCCCCGGCTCACCAAGCAGCACCAAACGGCGGTGGGTATAGATCGCCTCAAGCACCAGCTCCGGGCGGGTCAACGCAAGCGTTACGATCTGAGCATCATCAAGATGCTCAAGGGTGGACAGAACATGGGCTTCCGCAACCTCCGATATGGCATTGGGATGCGATGGATGGCCCTCACCCCCTACCCCCTTCGGCAAGCGGCCCCTGAGCTTGTTGAAGGGCAGGGCAGCGTCGCTCCCCCGTTGCTGCATCTCTTTGCGCTCTATTGCGGCAACTCCCACCGTGATCACCCGCTCTGGCGCGACATCCTCCGGCGAGCGTTTGGCTTTGGCGAGACGCTTCAGAAAACGCCGTACCCGCTCGACGCGGGCCTGGATCGTGCGCCGCACATGGGGCGGGCCGTCGCTGGTGAGACTGGTAAAGACATCTTGGAGACGCAGGCTACTATCCGCTTGCGTCGGCTGCTCCTTGCCGCTCTGCCGCATGCCGGTGAGACGGTTGAGGCGCAGACGCTGGCAATCGTCCAAGAGGCTCGTGAGGTAGGCCGCCAACAGCTTGGCCCCATCCTCCCCTGGCTTACCACCAAAGAAGATCTGGATGGTACTCGCGGTTATCGCCCCCGCTGCGAGTCCTTGCACCGTACCACTGACCTCGGTCTGGCCCTTCACCACATCCCTACTCGCTACATCACCCATCTTGACATCACCCGTCTGTGCGCCACGCAGATCCACACCAGCGGAAGATGCGGCAGCCGATTGCGCCAACAGGCGTTGTTGCTCCTCTAGCGGAAGTGACTGGAAACGCGCAAGGAGATCGTCGCTCATCGTAAGATCTTTCGTCCATGATGGAGGTGCAAAACCTATGATACGATAAGAGCTTAGAAATTGGGGTGTTGACTATCTGTACCATTTTTGGTACACCCTCATCATGACGAACCCTGAAAAGGCAATAGCGCAAAAGTCGCCCGGTGACCGAGAGAATCGTATGTTTTACCGCGAAGAGCGCGAAGCACGCGAAGCACGCGAAGATTCGGACATCTATACCCATGCATTTGCCCTCACTTCGCGCTCTTCGCGCTCTTCGTTTGCTTCGCGGTAAAGCCAAGCAATGTAGGGTAGCACAAAAGTCTATTCTGTATTGCCAATGGGCATATCGTACTCTTACACGGTTTCATTGAGAAGACCCAAAGTACACCCCGCAGCGACCTAGATTTGGCACGGGCGCGAATAAAGGAGATTCTGCTGTGAGTATCAATCCACATATTGGTTCCTCGCTCGACGACTTTCTTATTGAAGAAGGCATCTATGAGCAGGTAAATGAGATTGCGATTAAGCGCGTGCTCGCATGGCAGATTGAACAAGGCATGAAGGAAGAGGGTCTGTCTAAATCCGCAATGGCAGAGCGGATGGGGACAAGCCGCCCAGCCCTCAACAGACTCCTAGACCCCAATAATCCCGCTGTTACGCTCAAAACGCTCTTTCGAGCAGCGGAATGTCTTGGCAAGCGCTTGCACATAGAATTGAGGTAAACGTGTGCATTGAAGATACTGCTGGTTTATGCATGCACGGGCCTGGGAGCGCGGGCGTCCCGCCCGCATGCGGGGGACGCCCGCGCTCCCAGGGGAATAAACCAGCAGTAGCATAGAGGCGTACACGCGCGATGGGCGCACCGCTTTTCTGGCATCAACACTGATTCAGGATGCCGTTGTACGCAACTTTGAGATCATTGGTGAAGCGACCAAACGCCTTACACCTACGCTCACCCGAGGAAAGTTATTCTTTTATGAACCCTTAGCGCCCCGCCTCCCCCCCTCAGCCCGCCACCAACAGCACCCCATAATAGACCACCGGCCCCACAAAGAGCAGGCTATCCATGCGATCCAGGAGGCCGCCGTGGCCAGGAATGAGTTGGCCCGAATCTTTAACCCCAATTTGGCGTTTGATCAACGATTCGCCGAGATCGCCCAAAGGTCCAGCGATGCCCGCGATAGCGCCAATCAGCCCGGCGGCGAGGTAGCCAATCGGCAAGCCGAGCAGCGGCACCGCCACCAGCGCCGTCAGGATCGAGGCCAACCACCCGCCCGCAAAGCCCTCCCAGGTCTTTTTGGGGCTGAGCGTGGGCGCCATGGTGTGGCGACCAAAAGCGCGTCCGGCGAAGAAGGCGGCTGTATCCTGCAACCACGTAATTGCCAGCACCAAAAAGACCCACCGCGCCCCGGCGGGAATCGCCAAGAACTCCAGCCAGCCCGCCTGCAGCGGAATGGCGAGTTGGCGTAGCAGAATAAAGCTACTGAGCAGCCAACCAAGATAGAGCGCACTGGTGACGGTCAGCGCCCAACTCTGCAAGCTGGCGCTGCGGTCGCCCGGCCCGATCTCATAGATCAGCGTGAGACTTACCGTCAGCGTGAGCGTGAGGCCCACCAGATCGAAGCTCGTGAAGGGGCGCAGGGCAACGGCGGCAACCAAAGCAAGGCTCGCCGCCAAGCCGGGGCCAAGGCGCGGCGTAAAGCCCCCCTGCTGCAACATAGCAAAGAGTTCACGCGTGCCAATCGCCACGCAGAGCGCCACCGCCAGCACCGTCGCCCATGCCCACCACCCCGCCGCCACGACCAGCGGAATCAGTACCATCACGCTGATCAGGCGACGCCGCAACGAGCTAGGGGGCTTCGTTGATCCCGCCGAAGCGGCGTTCGCGCCGTCCATACTCACTGATCGCCTGATGCAAATGTTCTGGCCGGAAATCGGGCCAGAAGACCGGGGTAAACCAATACTCGCTATAGGCCGCCTGCCAGATCAGAAAATTCGACAGGCGGCTTTCACCACTGGTACGAATCACCATATCGGGGTCAGGGATGCCCGCCGTCGTCAGATGGGCCTCAATCAGGCGCTCATCAATCTGGGCCGGCTCAACCCCAGAAGCGACAATGCGCCGCACCGCATCAAGAATGTCGGTGCGCCCGCCATAATTAAAGGCAATCGCTAGGGTCAACCCGGTGTTATGTTGCGTCAGATGAATCGCCTCTTCGACCTTGCGGGCAAGGCGTTTATTCAACCCTTCCAGACGCCCAAGATGACGCAGACGCACGTTCTGCGCATGCAAATTCCGTGTTTCTCGATCAATGAACTCACTCAGAATTTGCATCAATCCTTGAACTTCCAATGAAGGCCGATTCCAATTTTCGGTCGAGAATGCATAGAGCGTAAGGTAACGCACACCAATTTCTGCCGCCTCAGAGACAATAGCCCGGATATTTTCGGTTCCGGCGCGGTGCCCCGCGAGGCGCGGCAGACCACGCTGGTTGGCCCAGCGCCCATTGCCGTCCATAATCACCGCAATATGTTGGGGAATGCGTTCGCCCTCAGAGCTACTCATAGCTGGCTAATCGCCCTCATCGAAATTTACCCTAGACCGCCATGACTTCAGCTTCTTTATCTTTCCCAAGCTGTTCAAGCTCAGTGACACAGCGATCGGTCGCCTGCTGGACGCGATCTTGGCCACGTTTGAGATCGTCTTCGCTGATCAACTTCTCGTGTTCCATCTCTTTGAGTTGATCAATCGCATCACGACGCTGGTTGCGCACCGAAACCTTCACCTCTTCAACGCGGTGGCGCACCACCTTCACCATCTCGCGGCGGCGCTCTTCGGTCAACTGCGGGATCACCAGACGAATGATACGGCCATCGTTACCCGGATTAATTCCGAGATCCGACTGTTGAATCGCCTTCTCAATCGTCTTAATCATCGCAGCATCATAGGGCTGAATCAGCAACATGCGCGCTTCGGGCACGGTAATGCTAGCCAACTGATTGAGCGGCATCGGAGCGCCATACGCCTCCACCTGCAGATGTTCGACGAGAGCCGACGAGGCGCGGCCAGTGCGAATGGTGGCCAACTGGTGCCTCAACGCCTCCACCGCCTTCTTCAGATGATCCTCATACTCACGGATGACATCGTTGACCATCACGCCCTCCTAGGCTTTACTCACCAGGGTGCCCACCTGCTCACCCATGACGATGCGCTCGATAGTGCCTGCTTCAAGCGCATTAAAGACAATGATCGGAATATTATTATCCATGCAAAAGGTCAACGCGGTAGAGTCCATAACGGCCAGGCCGCGATTGAGCGCCTCCATGTAGGTCAGATGATCGATCCGGGTCGCCTCAGGATCGCGGCGCGGATCGGCGGTATAGACGCCATCCACGCCATTCTTGGCCATGAGCACGACTTGGGCATGGACTTCGGCAGCGCGTAGCGCGGCAGCCGAGTCGGTCGTGAAGTAGGGATTGCCCGTCCCACCCGCGAGGATCACAATACGCCCCTTCTCCATATGGCGCGTCGCCCGCCGCCGGATGTAGGGTTCGGCCACCTCATTCATCTGGATGGCGGTCATTGCGCGGGTGTGCAAGCCATGGCGCTCAAGGGCATCCTGCAGCGCAAGGCTATTGATAATCGTACCCAACATACCCATATAGTGCGACTGAGCGGTATCCATACCACGCGCAATCGACTGATTGCCACGCCAGATGTTGCCACCACCAATCACCAAGGCCACTTCGACCCCGTGGCGATGGATGGCTTCGATCTCACGTGCAAGGTAGTCAAGCATATCATAGCTTACTACCTCATCAATGCCTTTAATCTGCTCACCGCTGAGTTTAATCAACACGCGGCGATATTTGGGTTCTTGCATAAAAGCGTGGCAAGGAGGCGCGAGTTTCCGCGCATCCTCTCCTAATCAAGATACGCCTTTCGGCATGGGTTCAGTGGAGGCTTTGCCTCAACTTGCGGGAGGAACGGCTACTAGGCACCAATTTCGTAACGCACAAAACGACGCACCACGATATTCTCGCCGAGCTTGGCAATCGCCTCCTTCAGCTTCTCCTCAATCGTTCGTGCGCTATCCTTGACAAAGGGCTGGGCAAGCAGCACCTGCTCTTTAATGAAGGTCTCGCGGGTCTGACCGCTCTCCGCGACCACCGCGTCGGTCACTTCATCGGCGCTAATAAAGCGCGGATTGAGGGCGACGATGTGCTGGGCAATATCCTTCGCCAGCGCCGCAAAATCATCGGTACGGGCCACAAAGTCGGTCTCACAGTTGAGTTCAACGAGGCCGGCCACACGCGCACCGTGGTGGACATAGGAGCCAATAAGCCCCTCTTTGGCCTCACGGGTCGCCTTCTTGGCTGCCGCCTCAATGCCGCGTTCGCGCAAGATCTCAATCGCCTTATTGAGATTGCCCTCAACCTGCTCAAGGATGTCCTTGCACTCCTTGATACCGGCCCCGGTGCGCTCGCGCAATTCCTTTACCAATTCAATCGCCACAGCCACTGGGATACTCCTTTATGTATAGTGTAACCATGTTACGGTGGAGGCTTGGGGAAGGCGCTGCCTCCCCCGATGAGCTTTTTTTCTTTCGCTTTGGCGGCTTCGCCGCCAAAGCGAAAGAAAAAAGTACAATACCGCAAAAGTAGCGCTGTTGCTCACGAAGCGCTTGTCATGCTGAGCGCGTCGAAGCCCTCGAGCGAAGCGAAGGGGAAACATCTCTTTTCGAGCGAAGAGAGACCCTTCGCTCCGTCTTCGGATCCGCTCAGGGTGACAAGGCGGTGTGAACCCACAGCGTGACTTTTGCTCTACTGCAAAAAAGTTGTTTTGGGGCCACGCCCCAAGGGTGAGGGGGGGCCAACGCCCTAAGCCCGTTGTGCATTGGCGGCAAAGCCACCAACGCGCATCAAAAAAACGTACACGACACAGCGTATGGAGGGGCCAATGCCCCTCCATACGTTAGACAAGGTTTCAGGGGTCAGGTTTCAGGGGTCAGCCCGAGCGCATCAGAAAGCGGTGCGTGGCACTAAACTGTAAAGTAACTATGAACCATGTCTTACAGATCAAGCTCTACCAGCAAAGCAACAACTACGACTGGGCAGATTCGCGGCGGTGCTGACCCTCAAGCGCCGCATCGGCGATCTTGCTGGTCATCAGGCGAATACCACGAATAGCATCATCGTTGCAGGGAATCACATAATCAATCGGATCGGGATTGCAGTTGGTATCCACCATTGCCACCACCGGAATGCCGACCGTTGCCGCCTCTTTGACCGCCAAAACCTCTTTGTGCGGATCGATAATAAAAATCGCCGTCGGCAAACGATCCATCGTCTTGAGGCCACTAAAGACCCGATTGAGCTTACCAATCTTCTCTTCGAGCTTCAGCCCTTCAGCCTTAGTAAGGCGGGCAAAATCACCGCGATCGCGCTGGGCTTCCAGATCGGCCAACAGCTTCAATCGGGCCTTCATCGTCGTAAAGTTGGTGAGGGTACCGCCCAACCAGCGCTGCGTTATATAGTATTGGCCGGCGCGGGTAGCCTCTTCGGCAATCGCCTCTTGGGCCTGCTTCTTTGTCCCCACAAAGAGAACCTTCTCGCCACGCGCTGTCAGATCAGCAATAAAGCGGTAGGCATCAGTGAGGCCTTGCACCGTCTTTTGGAGATCAATAATATGGATGCCATTACGCGCCGTAAAGATGTAGCGACGCATCTTCGGATTCCAACGGTTCGTCTGATGCCCAAAATGGGCACCCGCCTCCAACAGCTCTTTGATCGACACGACACGCTGCGTAGCTGTCTGGGTCATAACCTTTACATGCTCCTTAGACCTGAATTCTGAACGCTTTCAGCCGCCACCCCCTTCCACGCACGACCGCACCGGAAGAACCGGCAGGAGCGAGTCGCCACAGGGAATGTGTGTATTTGACGCATTTGAACGCCGCAGGACAGTATAGCATAAGCGAGGGCGTGGGGCAAACGTTTGAATGTGAGTGGGTGTAGCGTAAATTTTTGCACCACGCTCTCGGCGCTCCGCACGCCGCATGTGAGTGAGTTCGGGCGGGGATCGAGGGCGGTTAAGCCGTCAAAACGAAACAAAAAGCAGAGTTTGGGGCTTGCCCAAAAAAGTGGGGGAAGATGGGAAAACCCAGTTCCCCCACCTTCCCCCACACACGCCGCAGGACTTTTACTACTTGCCTGGATCGGTGACTTGGGGCGCTTCGCGTTTGCTCTGCCAGATGGCCCAGACGAGGGCGACGAAACATACCACCATGCCAACAATAATACCGACGCTGAGCGGTTCGCCGGGGCGGGTGAGGGTGACGACCGCCGGGGCGATGATGAGCGCTACCAAGTTGATCACCTTGATCATCGGGTTGAGCGCCGGGCCAGCGGTGTCCTTCAGCGGGTCGCCTACGGTGTCGCCCACGACGGCGGCTTTATGCGGTTCGCTGTGTTTGCCGCCGAAATTGCCCTCCTCGATATACTTCTTGGCGTTATCCCAGGCACCACCGGCATTGGACTGGAAGACCGCCATGAGTTGGCCAGTAAGGATGATGCCTGCAAGGAAGCCGCCGAGGGCTTCAACGCCGAGCAGGAAGCCGACCATAATCGGCACGACGACGGCGATGATGCCGAGGCTGACGAGTTCCTTCTGTGCCGCAGTGGTGGAGATCATCACGGCGCGGGCGTAGTCGGGCTGCACTTTGCCCTCCATGAGGCCGGGGATGCGGAACTGGCGGCGCACTTCGTTGACGATCTGCGCCGCAGCGCGCGAGACGGCGCGGATGGTGAGCGCCGAGAAGAGGAAGGGCACCGCACCGCCGATGAGCAACCCGATGAAGACGGTCGGCGAGGCGACGTTAATGCCCACGAGCCGGTCGGCCTCGAGGAGCTCGCCCGCCTGGATGAGCGGTTCTTGGATGCGCCCTACGTCGGTCAGGTAGGAACCAAAGAGGGCCACGGCAGCGATCACCGCCGAGCCGATGGCGATACCTTTGGTGACCGCTTTGGTGGTGTTGCCCACGGCGTCTAGGTCGTCCATGACATTACGGGCATTCTTATCGAGGCCGGCCATTTCACCGATACCATTGGCGTTGTCGGAGATCGGCCCGAAGCTGTCCATCGAGATGGTATTGCCGGTGAGCAGCAGCATACCGATGCCGGTGAGCGAGACGCCATAGAGGATCGCCGTGAAGGTGATGATCGGATCGGGTGAGAAGCCACTGAAGATGAGTACCGAGCTAAAGATCGAGACGGCGATCACCAACACCGCCCAGACACTCGATTCCATACCAAGCGCCAAGCCCGAAAGGATGTTGGTGGCTGCGCCGGTCTGTGATGCCTTGGAGGTCTCTTTGACTGGACTGAAGTGGGTGCTGGTGAAATATTCGGTGAGCTTATCGAGGCCAATCGCCAACAAGACGCCCGAGAAGGTGGCCATGAAGGGTCGCCAATCAACCGCACCATCGGCATTGCGCATGAAGAAGTAACTGGCCACGGCGCTGGCGGCGACAGCAATCGCTGCCGCGATATAGAAACCCCGGTTCATTGCGGCCATGGCGTTGCGCGTCTTCTCATCGGTCTTGACAAAGAGATTGCCAATCACCGATGCGATCACCCCGATGCCACGCAGCACCAGTGGAAAGATGACGAAGCGCATGTCGTAGTTGCCATCGAACATCGTGCCCGACGAGACATCGGCGAGAACGAGGCCCAGGATCAGCGCCGAGACGAGGGTGACTTCAAAGCTCTCGAAGACATCGGCGGCCATACCAGCGCAGTCGCCGACATTATCGCCCACGAGGTCGGCGATCACCGCCGCATTGCGCGGGTCGTCTTCGGGGATGCCAGCCTCCACCTTGCCAACGAGGTCGGCACCCACGTCAGCGGCCTTGGTGTAGATGCCACCACCAACGCGCATAAAGAGCGCGATGAGCGAGCCACCGAAACCAAAGCCGAGCAGGGCATCGGGGGCGGCAATACCAAAAACGAGGAAGATCAGCGTCCCGCCGAGCAGACCGAGACCTACGGTGAGCATGCCAGTCACCGAGCCGGATTTATATGCGATCTGCAAGGCCGGATTGTAGCCCTTGCGGCTGGCGGCGGCAACGCGCACATTGCCCTCAACGGCCACATTCATCCCGACAAAGCCCACCGTGTAGGAGAAGATCGAGCCCATCAGAAAGGCTACCGCCCGTCCGATGGCTACAATAACTACGGCATCGTCGCCAAAAACCTCTTTGGCTTCGTGGGTAGGTGGCACAATAAAGACACTCGCGGCTAAGAAGAAGGTCAAGACGCCAATAAGGATCGCAATCACCCGAAACTGGCTGCTCAGATAGGCGTTTGCGCCGGCTTTAATAAAACCCCACACCTCCTGCATCTTTGCCGTGCCCTTATCTTGTGCCAAAATTTGGCTACGCAAAATAAAAGCATAGACAATCCCAAAGATCGAGATTGCCAAGACCGTCCATATTGCGGCCTGTTGTAGCCCGTCGAGGTCGTCTAGTCCGTGCATCGTGCAACTCCTTCGTTGAGGTGGCGGAACCTAGCGGTAGCGAACGGTAAGCGCACGGGAAGGGCCATTCCTTCCCGGATAACCACGATCAATTATATGGCATGTGCAACCATGCACTGATGCGCCTATTTTAGCACTCGCGTGTAGGCTTGTAAAGATTTGCACAAAGGGGGGTAGGGGCACTGCCCCTAGCCCCCCTTTGTGCAAATTTTAGGGCTGGTGCCCTAAAACCCGTTTTGGGGCTGCGCCCCAAGCCCCCATGTTTGTTGCTTTTTGGCGGCTTCGCCGCCAAAAAGCAACAGAAAGAGTTTTTCGGGGGAGGCGAAGCCTCCCCCGAACCCCCACCGGAGGTGACTTTGACGTAGCCCTACAAAGGGATGCGAGGGAACCTGGTTCCCTCGCATCCCTATTGTAGGGGGAGGCGCGAAGCCTCCCCCGCCGGAGCGCGTAGCCTCCTAGCGGCGCACGAGCGGCAAGAAGATCTTCGTCTCGCTGAAGGTGGTAAAGCGCCCGCCGGCGGTGAAGTAGCTACTGTTGCCCGCTGGGTCGGTGGCGCGCACGATGAAGCGGGCGCTGGCTGCCGATTCTGGTAGCTCGACGGTGAAGCGTTCGGGGTTGGTGGCAGTAGGCGTAAGTGGAAGTTCCACCCAGTTGGTGCCACCCTGAGCAAAGAGCGCCGCCACTTCAAGCTGGTTGGTCTGTGTATTGCCTGCGCCATCTTTGTCGCGGGCGGTGACGATGAGGAGTGAGGCTGGCCCAGCGGCTGCCGGGCGGAGTTCACCGCTGGCGTCGCGGATGTGTACCGCTTCGATCTCCGGCGGGCGGTTGTCGGCGCGGAGGTTATTGGCGGTTGTGGTCGTGATGCTGGGATCGTCGTAGAGGATGCGGAAGACCATCTGGCTATAGGGGCGCAAGACACCGGTTGCGCCATCTTCGTTGGCGCGGAACTGTGCTGCAAAACTGAACAGTTGGTCGCGCTGTAGGTCACCCGTGCCGACGCTGCTGTGGCCGAAGAACTTGGCGGGGAACCAGAGTCCCGCCCCGGCGGTGAAGAGCGGCTGGGTGGCGGTCGCGCTGATCGGCTGCTCCGTCTCGGTTACGATCTGGGTGATCTGCGGCTTGAAGTCGGCGCGCGCGCCATAGGTGCCGCCCACGAACATGACGTCGCGCACGCGGAGGCGCTGGTCGCCCGCTTGGTTGAGAGCGCTAATGTCGTAGGCGTAGCTGGGCAGGGCGGGAGCGCCCACTTGGTTGTCGCTAAAGACGCGGGGCTGCTGCGCGGGGAAGTTGTAGTCGAGGACAAACGAGTCGGTTACGACAAAATTGTCGGGGCCAAGCTGAAGCAAGCGACTGCTGGTGCGTGGTACTTCCACGTAGTTGTTCGCGCCAATGGTGAGGGTGAAGGTGATGAGGCGTGTCAGCCGCCCGGTGCTGGCATTGCCCAGCGGTGCTTCAATCTCCACGGGCACATTGGGCCGCTCGGGTGCGGGGTCTTCCTGCGGCGGAGCGAGGGGTTTATCTACGGCGACGGCGACGAAGGGCAGGCCGTAGAGATTCATCACGCTGAGGATCTTGTAGTCATACTCATTCAGGCTACTCGCATTACGCAGGTAGCGCTGCTTGGCTAACATCAGCGCATCACCGATAGTGGGGAAGCCGGGGTGGGTGGTGTTGTCAATATCAAACGTGACGTTGCGCGCCAACTCTTCGGTGAGCAGCACGGCCAGGCGTTCCGAGTAGTCAATGCCGTCGGTGATGCCGTAGCCGTAGCCGGTATTGCCGATCCAGTTGCCGCCGTGGTAGAGCTTGGCCTGGGGGAAGTCGGCGGCGTAGGTGTTAAAATCATTGGTGCGCCCCAGTGCCAAACTGAGCGCCGAGGCGGGTACGTTATAGCCACTGTGGCAACCCACCGAGTAGCCCAGCGTGCCAGCGAAGTAGCGCTGGTAGGAGGCATCCGGGCCATACTGCGGGCTGCGCAGCCGCTGGGCCAGGAAGGTACCCTGATCCTCGTTGGCCGGCAAGACCTGCCAGTGGTCGAAGTGGGCATTGACCGAATTGAGGCGTATCTGGGGCGTGGTGCCATCGGGAACAAGGCCATTTTCGGGCAGTTCCTGCGCCAGACGGCCAGCAAACCACTCGCGCTCCAAGTCGGGGCTTTGCCAGGTATCGTTGATCAGGGCGTTAGTACGGGTGGGCGTAATGCCCATCATGGTAAAGGTGCTCCTAATCGCCTCGGCCTGGTCGATCAAGAAGTCGTAGCCACTGACGAAGGCGAGGGTTTCGGTGAGCGTTGAGTTGGAGGTTCTGGCGTCAATCAGCGCAAGACTCTCCGCTTGCTGCAGTGTAGCAGCCGGATCGGGGGTTTGAGCGTAGGGTTCAACACTACCGTGGGCGTAGCCCTGCAGGTAGGCCGAGATCTCAGCCGGCGATTCGACCAGCCGCCCGACGGCGCGGTTGGGCAGGAAGAGCGGCGCACCATAGAAACGGTAGGGGCGGTCGGTGCCGTAGGGGTTATCGCTCAGGATCATGCGATAGCGCAGCGCCGCGCCCAAGGGCTTGGCGGGATCGAACATATCCGTACCAGCCACGGCGCGCGTATAGTCAAAGTAATCAGACTCATTGGCAATCGTCGTCAGGTCGGGCAGGCGGAAGAAGGGGAAGACATCGTCGCCGCCCACAAGGACAATGTTGCGTACATTGGGATAACGCACCGGCGTAGCATTCCGATCACCCAGCACGAAGTCGTGTACGGTATAGTTTGTGCCATGAATTGCCGACTTGATGATCTTGTCAATGAAGCGGGCAATGTAGTTGGCATAGAGCGGATTGCCCGGATTCTGATCCCACCGGCGATAGAGATCATCCAGGGTCTCCGTATTCCATGCACCCGCCGGGGTCAGTTGACTCAGATCAAGCACCACGCCATACTCAGGGCGGGGCCAGTTGGGGCTTGGCGGCGCATTGGCCAGATCCTGCAGTTGCTCGGTCAGGGTGCGCATCACCGCATCATCGGGCTGCAGACCGAGCCGTTGTGGATAGTAGAGGTAGAGCGTTGTCACCTCTTCAGGAGCAATCCACTCCGCCGGTGGCAACGTCACAATAGTGCGCGGTGCCGCAGGCGGCACACTGAGCGCGCTGCCCTCAACGGTCACGTCGAGCGTGTAGGGGCGCGGGCTAAACACGCCATTCTTGGGAGCCACCGCGACAAAATAGACCCCCGGCTGCCAGACGAAGGTGTCAATCGCTTCTGGGGTGGTGCCGGTGTTGATGCTAATCGAATTGATGCTCCCACCAATCGAGTTGATGCTCCCACCAATCGAGTTGATGCTCCCACCAATCGAGTTGATACTCCCGCCAATCGAGTTGATGCTCCCACCAATCGAGTTGATACTCCCACCAATCGAATTGATGCTCCCACCAACTTGGGTAATGCCCTCAAGCCCAGCGATGCCCGCATCAAAATCGGGGAGCGGCGCAAGGGTTTGGCTCGCGGGGTCAAGCCCGCCACCAAAGACAAGATCATAATCGGCAGGCAGATCACTGAGGGTGATCCGCACCCGCGAGGCGGGACGGGAGATGACAAAGCGGAAGTAATCTACATCAGTACCCCGATCAATCGTACCGGTAATCGTGCGCGTCCAGATCACCTGATCGGCGGGTGCGCCGATATGTTCCGCCGTTGTGGGTGAGTCGTTGCGTTGCGCAGGGTTCCCAGCCTCCACTTCAGCATACGTGGGCAACTGCTCCAGCGCTTGCAATTCCGGCGTATCCTGGGCCAGCGCAACACTGGGCGAAGGATACCTAGCCAGGGGCGTGAGGAAGAGGGTTAAGAGGAGTAACGCCAATAAAGGGCTGGTCACACGTCGCATGTCAACCTCCTTTGATTGGGGAACCTGGTTCCCGTGCATCCTGACGAAAAGGGTGTGGTCAAAATTTGTGGGGCTGTGCCCCCACCCCGCCGGACTTTAAGGGCGGACAGAAAACGTGTGCGCCCCCTTCTGGAATCGCATTGCAACG
>RSAS01000488.1 GCA_003934145.1 Candidatus Viridilinea halotolerans
GCGAAGGGTCTCTCTTCGGTCGAAAAGAGATGCTTCGCTGCGCTCAGCATGACAGGCGCTCCGTGAGCAACAGCGCGAGTTTTGCGCTACTGCCATAAAACGCACCAGCCGCATGCCGTGGCTGGTCATCGCCAGATCAAACGGGTGCAAGTAGATATTGGCCAGCAGCGGGCTGAGCGCACCACCTTGCGGCGTGACGCGTGGGGCATGGGCGGCGGCGTGGGCGCGCAGCGCCAATTCGCCCGCTGCGACCGCACCGGCGGCGAGGGCACCACCCAACAAGAGGCGTTGCGGGCCGATGCGTTGCACATGGGGCGCGAGGCGGCGCGCCCCGGCGATCATCGGTTGCACGAGGCTCAGTGCGGCAAAGAGACCACCCGCATCAAGGCCCATGCGCTGTGGTGTTCCCCAAGCCCCCACCTCCGTCTGCTCCCATGCCGCCACGGCATAGGGATCGTCCTACTGCTGCGGAAGGTAACTGACAGACGATGGTAATGGGGGCAACTCGTGGGCAAGGTTGCGTAGCGCACTCCCGCCACGCTGCACCAAACCCGCCAGGCCAACAGACTCCGTCGCAAGCGGTGCCGCCTCGTCCTGATGCAGCGTGCCGACAGTGAGCCACTGGCTGATCAGGTGCAACAACGCCGGTTCACTGATGCGCTGACGCAACAGCGCCAAGAGAATCCGCTGATCGATGCGATCAAAATAGCTGGCAATATCACTCTCGACGACCCAACTCAGCCCCTGGTCGGCATAGCGGGACACGCGGGCCACCGCATCGGGCACGCCGACATAGAGACGGCAGCCATAGGAACAATCGAGAAAGAGGGGTTCAAAGAGCGGCTGCAACACCTGCTGCACGGCACGCTGGGCCACCCGATCACGGATGGCGAGGATGGCAATCGCCCGTTCGCCGCCACTCGCCTTGGGAATAGTGACGTGGCGGGCAGGCAACGGGCGGTAGCTCCCCGTCTGCAACTCCTCGGCCAAACCACGCATCTGATTGAGCCAATCGGCCTCAAAATCGCGCACCGTCATCGCATCAAGCCCGGCACTCCGCGCACGACGCGCCACATGAATGTTCCCGCGCACCCGCCGCCAAGCGAGGGTCAGATTCTCAACACTCACCACCTGGTCGAGTAGCGGCGGGCCGCTGTAGGGGGGAAAGATGGGCATGGGGGTCTCCTTTTGCCTTGTGGGGAGGTTTGGCGGGGCTTCGCCCCGCCAAACCTCTCCACATAGTCGTTGTCATTGGTCTACTCCGTTAGTTGTTGCGAGAACCGCGTTCCCATACACATTACGTGTAGGGCTGCCGCCCTACAAACCCACCTTGGGGCTACGCCCCAAACCCCGTTTTTTGTTCCGTTTTGGCGGCTTCGCCGCCAAAACGGAACAAAAAGAGTTTTTTTGGGGGAGGCTTCGCCTCCCCCAAGCCCCCACCGGGGACGGAACCTCATGCAAATGGGAAGCCCGTGCCTCAATGAATGAGATAGGCCAACTCGACAAGGCCAGCGGCGATGACAAGAAACACGCTCGACAAACAGCCGCGCAAAAGCCAACAGAGCGAGAAGCGCGGCAGACGTATACGGCCCACATCAAACGTCAGACTAAGCATGCCAAGCGTGGCAAAGAGTATGGCCGGCGTGATGAGACACCAGAACATCACACACCTCCTTCGCAATCGTAACTACGCTAGAAGAGCAATGGTTTGCCAAGACGTATCAACAAAAAAGGACTATGCTGGTAACTCCAGCATAGTCCCTTGATACGTCACATATGTGGTTATTCCCCTGCTTTTTGCGCTGTGGGAAGGTTTCAGAAAGAGGCTTCTTACGTTACACTCTTGGGATGCGACGGATGGCCCTCACCCCCGGCCCCTCTCCCACGTTGTGGGAGAGGGGGGGAAGGCCGTGAGATTCTTGGCGTTCATAAGGAGATCGCATAGGGTTGAACTGTAAAATAACGACGAACCTTGTCTGTGGCGATAAAGTCGCCACAGCGCAAAAAAGCAGGAGGGCAGATGTTTTGCCTCGCCCAAACGCCTACCGCCGCATCCTTGCCGCATCACGCACCGTTTGCAGATTGAGCAACTCGGCGATCTCATAGCGCATTGGCAGGCTATCGGCTACCGGGCGCACATGGAGCAGCGTGGGGAAGGTGCCGCAGCGCCCGTGGATTTCGGCAAGCAGCGCCAGGGCGACGGGGGCTAAGGCGGGCGGATTCAGTACGAAGGGCGTTGTCTGCCACGCCGTGCTACTCAGTTCGGCGCGATCAGCAAGCTCACCTGCTACCTCAGCCAAGGGGCGCGTGCGATCCACATGGGTCGCCAGGTTACGCACCACGAGCATGGCATCAAGCATGGCACCGAGTTGCGCCTCCTGCTCTGCCGTGAGCGGGTGGCTATAATTGAGGAGCAGGATGGTCATAGCGCTCTGTCCTTCCTATCACTCGTCACTCATCACTGGTATTACGGGGTGCGATGCACCATAATCTTCATCGGACGGCTCGCATCGGTCATGCGCGGATTGCCCGTGCGATCACGAGGGGCTTGCCAATACTGTACGGTCGTATGGGTGTCAAGACATGCCAATACGATGCCTACCGTCATAACTTTAGTGCCTCCGGTAATATCAGCAATCAGGGGTAGTGCTTCGTTATCGTTTTGGGCGTTCTTGATGGTTGCCATCACGGTGGTATAGATCTGATCCGCCCCCATTGCATCATCAATCTTCACCGGGTGTGGGATAACATTGTGTTCAAGCAGATATTGGCGCAGGTTGCCAAACTTTTCTAGCTCCATCACCTGGGGCGAGGCCAACAGCCAGCAGTGGCGGAGCGTGGTGTCACGTAGGTGCCACACGATAATATCCAGCTCTGCCCCAGGGTTGCTCATTCCTACGGGTAAAATCAAACCAGCATGTGGTTCTGCTTGTTGATCAGGTGCTACGGGGTTGTGGGTGACAACTTGGCGCTGCTCATAGGCGCGTAGCAGACGTTGGAAGCTGAACGCCACAAAGGTAAAGATCAGCATCGCACTGATCACCAAGCCAATCAGAAACTGCGGTGTGGCCCCAAAGGTGGTTGTCAACAATTCGTAGACCGCACTGCTAAGAATTCCCAAGGCGATGGAGCCAATCAGAAAGAGCAGCGGGGCGCGTGTCTCAAGGAAGGGGCGAAAGAGCTTGGTTAGTGAGGGTGAATTCATTACCTGGTATACCTTACACCAGTGATGAGTGACGAGTGACAAGCAGGGTATACCTCATTGCAGTGCGGTCTGAGGTAATTTGCTATGCGGCATATTCAACGGTAATTGATATTACTTGTCACTCGTCACTCGTCACTCGTCACCAACATGATAGACCTCAGCCATACGGCTCACGCTCTCGCGCAGCATGGCCACCAGTTCCGCTGGCTCGTGAACGACGCACTGTTCACGGTAGCGCATGAGGATCTGACGGGCTTGCCAGAGATCGCCACATTCGGCCCGCACCTCGGCTGATCCGTCGGGCAGGAAGTGCGCCTCGCTGGCCGGAAACCAGAGGGCAATGTCGCGCTGGCGTGCAATGGCAGGTGCTAGGGTGTAGCGCAGGCGGTAGCGGGGCCGTGGCGGGGCAATGGGGGGTAGGACATCGGGCAGGACGTGCAAGCTATCGGCGACGATGCGGTCGAGCCGGTAGAGCCGGTAGCGCGGTGCAATCGCCGGATCGCCACATTCATGGCTGTAGGCATCTAAATAGTGGTGGCCATCGCGGAAGATCACGCCATACGGTGCGACCCGGTGAAGCACTACGGTCTCTTCGTTGACGAATGAAGAGCGATAGGCAAAGCTGATCTGTTGCCGCCCCACCACCCGACGCAAACGCCGCACCAGATGGGGCTCAACGGAACGCGAGGGACGGGGCAGATCAAGTTGCACCGCGCGGCCAGCAGAGGCGATGGCTGCACGCCGTTCCGCTGGCAAGAGCGCCACGATGCGGTCGAGCAGCGCCGCCACACTGGCTCCATTCGGTAGGCTCTGGTCGTCGAAGGTGCTGAGCAAAAACGCCAGCGCCTCAAGGTCTTCGTTCGGCAGGTCGAGCAGCGCCAGACGCCCGTAGTCATGCATCTGATAAGAACCCGCTACACGATCAATGCAACACTCAAACTCATCACGCAGGGCTGCAAGATCGTGGCGCAGGGCTGCCCGCGCATCGGGCGGATAGATATCTTCGGCATCATCACTCTGATTGAAGGCCGCTCGTGTATCAGCAATCAGTGTTGCCGCATCAGCCGGGCCACGCACCAGACGGCGCACCAGAAAAAGACGCCGATGAAAGGTACGCCACGAGTCGCGCTTCGTGCCACCACGGCGCTTTGGGGTTGACATAGGGGGACTCCAGAGCATGTGGGTATTGTCGCAAAAGAACGCAGGGTAATGCAGAGAATCTCGACACCTTCACCCCCTCTCCCGCTTGCGGGAGAGGGGGCCGGGGGGCGAGGGCCAAAAAGCGCATCACCATCAGGAATCTGGTGGCATACCCTGCTTACCACTCGTCACTCGCCACTGAGATCATTCCTCCGCCAACAGCCCGGCAAGCCCGCCACAGGCGCGCTCGACCTGCGAATGAACCTCGGTAGCGAGACGTGGATCGGGGCGCATGCCCGTGTGGCCAAGGTCGTTACGCAGATCGCGCGTCGCACGCCAGATGAGCTTGAGTGGCTGGTGATCGGCGGCGGCGAGCATCGCCGCAGGAACGGCCACTTCCACCTTGCGACCCCGTTCGTGCATACGCACACTGGGAAAGCCATTGATCGCCGCTTCAGCATACTCGCGGTCGGCTTTGGCAAAGAGATCGCCGCCCGCCCGTGCCACCACCCAGGAGACAAGCCATTCGCGGGCGAGGGTGATGGCTTGTACGTAAAGTCCTTTGCCCACATACCACTGTACAATCTCCACTTGCCCCTGAAGGACTTCGCGGGCATGGACTGGTGCCGTTGGTTCAACATGGCCAAGCGGCGTATACTCCGCGCTGATCCGATCCAGCAACAGACCAATTGGTGCCGGAGTTGCCGGATCGCTACGCACCGCCTTTACCTGATCACCAAGACATGCAGCCGCCCGCTGCACTTCGGTTGGCCGCGAAACCTGGAGCCCTGCCGTCAAGGTTGCCAGCGTGTCGGCCAGGCTATTCGTCGCCGCCCCCTGCCCCTGGCGCATCCGATCTACCAAATCATCGGCACGACCATACTTGAGGAACGCATCGGTAGCGGTTGTCCAGTCGAGCAGCGCCAGCAACGGACTCAGATCAAAGACCGGGGTGACGCTCCCGCTCGTTGCGTCATAGGCACCATAGATCATGCGCTCGACATGGGCACCACGCACCACCCGCACAAACGACGCTGCGAGCAGCGCGAGCAGCGGCAAGGAGCGAAAACCATTGGTGATGTCGAAGGTGATATGATCACCTGGTTCGATTTCACCCGCAATCGCATGAAACATCGCCCACAGACTAGCGGTATCCTGGCTTGAAGGAATGTCAACCGGCTTGAGACGCTTCGGATGGGGCAAACGATTGCGTAGCGCTGCCAAGTTCTGCTGCTTTGCTTCAGGCGTCACCAACACCAACAGTAGATCAAGCTCATCCTGAAAGAAACGCGCCGTCGCCTCAGTCATAAAGGGCGTCGTGCAGGTCTGCCCAGCAAACTGGTAGGTCGTCTCACGGTAGGGGCGATCAGGTGGCGTGTAGCCAAGAAACGAGATGGCCTTGTGTGCCATGGTTGGGTTACTCCTGCTCTGTTGAACCTTGTGAAGCTATCACTTCTGAGATGACTGCTGTGAGTTGAGGAAGATCACGTTGAATGGTCGTCCAAACAGTATCAAGCCGTATATCAAAATATTCATGAATGAGGCGATTACGCATCCCTGCGATAAGCTTCCAAGGAATAGCCGGGTAGCGGCTCTTTATCTCTTGGGATGCAAGACGTGCTGCCTCACCCAAGACTTGAAATTCACGAATGACAGCACTTTGCACGAGATCATTCGTATGAAATTCATGTAAATCTAAACCTTGGGTAAATCGTTCGATTTTCTGCAGGGCAAGTAACATATCTAACAACAACGCATCATCTCTCCGCATAGATCACCTCCGCAGAATCAAGAATAGTGTTGCGTCGGATAGGGTTGGCGCTCTGCTCAAGCGCTTTGCGGTCAATGATGTCAACATCACGCCCAAAGATCGCTTCAAGTTGATCGCCCATACGCACGAGATCAAAGAGGGTGTAAGCTATATCATCACGAAAGCGCACAAGGAGATCAATATCGCTGTCAGCATGAAAATCGTCGCGGAGCACTGAACCAAATAAAGCTAACTCAGTGATGCCCCACTCACGGCAAAATGTCGATAGCTCATCAAGCGCATTCGTAACAATGGGTGGGTGAGTCGTCATTGGTGGATAGCTCTTTCTACACAGCAACCATACGCTGCAACTCCTGAAACCAAGCCTTCTCTTCCAAATTCTTCACCTTGATCGCCCGCGCATGGGCAATCATCTGTTGGGCTGCCGCCACCTGTACCTCCGGCGCAAGTTGGCGCAGTTGACTCATGAGGTTGGGTAACGATCCGGCGTTGCTCTTCTGCACCTGCATGGTGAAGGTGGCGGGAACTACGGCGACGGGCGGGTTTTGGGCCTGCGCCGCCGGAGTCGCTGGCGCTTGGTTTGCGACGTGCTGCACCTCACCATGTGGCGCACGGCATTGGCCCCGCGCTTCATCTAGCCCCTCCAGATCCATCCGCCCGTAGCCGGCGGCGGTCTTGCCGCCAACCCCCAGTTCATCCAGCGCCAGCGCCAGAAGCTGCCATGCCGTCGCTAACCAGGCTGCTGGCCCAGCTAACGTGACGCGAAATGAGCCAGTAGCCGTGATGAAGTGAATTGGCGTTGGGCTGTCCCAGTCAGCCGGAGGCGTCGCACTACCTTTGTAGTAGTCCTGGTGGTGTACGGTCAATACATCGGGCGCAAGCATACGCCCTTGCTGCCCTGAGCCTGGCTCATAGAGCGCATCGTAGAAGGTGACGTAGCCAGCGCTTCGTGTGGAGCCGAAGAGGATTTCGTGGGCGCTGACCGGAGCCTCACGCGTGATGACCAGATCAGGACGGCGCCACGTCGCATCCTCCAGCCGCTGGTGGGCAAAGGCCGCTGCGACGCCCTTCAGGGCGCTGCCGGGAATGTAGGGGACGCCATAGATCCGATGCAGGGTGATCGCATTCTCCAGCACGCTCTCTGACCCCAAACCGACCGCGATGCGCCCACGCGCTGCGGCGATGCCGCTGCGTAGGGCATAGCCTGTTGGTTGCGCGATGCTCGCAAGCGCCGCCGCCGAGCGCTCGTAGAAGCGTTGATAGCTCGCCGCTTCACGGATCCGGGCAGCCTCTTGGATGTGTTGGGCATGCGGGTGAAGCGTTTCAGTGGCCAGCTTCTCATCCTGCGCCGGCTGCTTGGGCAAGAGACGGTCGAGCCATAACCCAGCATGCTGCACCTCAGTGGGACTGAAGGTGATGGTATCAAGCGCTGTACGACGACTCAGATCAGCCATGACTACCTCCCCTCTTCTTCAGTTCCGGCCTCGACCTTCAACTCCGCTTGGGCAAAACGTTTGAACCAGAGCAGCGCCTGTAGCGAGCCTTCCGTGAGCCGCATATACTCCTCGAAGGAGGCAGTGCGGCTCCGTTCAACCAAGTTCGCCCCCTGGGCCAAGAGGTTCGTCTGCTGGAGTACCTCCTCAAGGTGAGCGAGCAAACGGCGCTGTGGCGTCCCCTCTTTGTTGCGTGCCGCAACGAAGGCCAGCGCCTGGGCAAGACCAGCCGTGCGGATCAGGATGGGCAACTTGTGGGCGAGTGAACCATACGCTTTGCGCTCCGCCTCGTCCTTCGCGCTCAACGGCTTGATCAGCGCATAAACGCGTGAAGCGTAGGTCTGCTCGCGGGTGAAAAACTGCTCGCTGCTCATTGACCACCTCCTGCCACCTGCAGGCGACAGATGCCGCGTCCGACGGTGGCTTTGCCGCCAAACTGAAAGCTGCGCCCATTGAGCTTCTTCAGTTCAGTGAAGACATCGCTCGGCGTGTAGCTCCCTATCTTCTGCGCGAGGATCAACCCCACCAGCAGCGTCTCCGCAGGCAGCGCCTCTTCGTACCAGAGCGCCCCCTCCGCGACGGTCTTCTGATCGGGCTGGAGCCGGATGCGCGCAAAGACCTCGGTTGCGGTGGTGAGGAGGAAGCTCAAGACGTCGTCGTGTACGACACAGAGACGTTCGTTGAGCAGTTGACGTTCAGGCTCTTCCGCAAACGCATGCTTGCCAATCCACGTCGCCCATGCTTGTGCCTCACGCGAAGCGCTACCCACAAGATCGAGATCTTCGAGAATGACCTGCTTGTTCTGATAGCGCAACGCCGTTCCACTGAGCAGCGCCTGCTGGTGGTTACCCGGTGTTGGAATATCGGCGGGCAGATCCGCCTGCAACCCAGCCGCATCACGACTAGCCCGTCGCAACAGATAGGGCGAGGTGACCCACGCAAAGGTACCGCGCAGACTCCGCATCGGCAGCAGCAACAGACGTGCATCGGCAAACTGGGCCGCACCAGCATGCTCATCGGCTGCCGTCACATCCGGCCCGAAGAAGCGCTTCGTATCACTCACCAGTCCGCTGTCGCGCAGCGAACCCTTCACCGAAGAGCCGGGCAGGTAGGGAATGCCGGTCGCCTTCTCGCGGGCAATTGGCAGATCAATCACCCCCGTCCCCTGACCAGTACCGGGATGCAGCGGCGCGAGCGCGTGGATAAAATAGAGACGTGCGTTGGCCATAGGGATCTCCTACAAGGTATCGAGAAAGGCTTGAATGACATCCGTCGCACCGTGAAGCGGGCTAAAGGCGGCTTCTGCCCTTGTCAATGGCGTCGTATCTATCGGAGTAGAGGTCTGGTCGCCAACCAGCTTGAGCGTACCGTTTCCCGGTAGCGCGGGGGCGTTCAGCAGCGTGGCGACACTAGCAAAGCGACCGTCGCCACAGGCCAGGGGGCGCAGGATGAGACGACTTGCCAAACGATCATGCTGCTCGCCCTGAAGGGTTGTGTTGGGGGGATCGATCCTTGCGCCATTCGGCTGATCAAGACCGTCCTTAAACTGAAAGACGATGGGCAAGCCAAAAACGGCACGCGGGAATTTGTGGGTGTGCGAGAGGGGGGTACTATGTTTGCCCTTAAAGCCACTGGTGCGCCGTCGGATCTCGTCCGGCTCAGGCCAGAAGCTACGCCCAAAGGGTGCGCCGTTGGGCTGTCTGCGGCGCTGTTGCCGAAAATCCTTCATCTGCTCGATGGGGTAGTACCAAGCCACGAGCCCTTGCAGCATCTTGTTCGGCAGAGGCGTTGGCAAGGCACCAGCAAGAATTTGGCGCAGCTTGGGTTCAAAGTTCTTGGCAAATCGTTCGATCTGCTGGCCCCGGCCTACCCGCAACACCGGCTGGCGCGCAAGCGTCGGCACGCCGGTTGGCCCCTCCCCGTCAATCACAAAGTGCTTGAGCATCTCGTGCAGCCACCTGGTCACACTGGCGGCATCACTCACGGGCGGCAGCCACGGCCCCGCATTGCTCAGCCCTTGCACCGCGACACACTGGAGTGCGCCAAAGCCGCGCCGCGTACGTGCCCCCAGGCCGCCAAAGGTCTCCCAGGCCCAAAGAGCGGCCAGCACCTCAGCCTGATCTTGCGCTTTCGGCGGCAACGTCACCGCAAGCTCAAACTTGACGGCGAAGCACAACCCGCTGTTGTTGCCGCCTCGTAGCGGAAAGGCACCATAGCTCAGGGGCGAACGCGGATCGCCCAGCCCAATAGAGCGTCCTGCTGCACTGTAGCTCTTCACCACCACCCCCGCGCCATCCGGCAGCCTACGCACCTCGACATGCACCAGCGACTGGCTACTGGTTGACCCCCAGATACGATCCTCGTCCTGCTTCATCTGCGCCAGCCCGTCGCGCCCATAGCGGCCAGCGCGGGTGGCACGCCACCAGAAGCGCAGGTGGCCACGCACTTCACTCGCACGCACGACGGTGATCGGATCGGCCTGCTGCGGCACCACGCCGCCACCGAAGAGCGGGGCGATCAGGTCATACGAGCGCAGATGCACCAGCGGCGCGTCCGTCTTGCGCTCCAAGGGTGGTGGGGTCAATTCCGGAGGTGTACGGCCCATGTTCGTTGCTCCTTATCTCTTTTTGCTTACGTGCGACGGTGGGACCATGCGCATGACGTTTAGGGCTACCGCCCTAAAAACCCACCTTAGGGTTACGCCCCAAAGCCTCTTTTTTGTTCCGTTTTGGTGGCTGCGCCACCAAAACGGAACAAAAAGAGATTTTTTTGGGGAGGCGAAGCCTCCCCAACCCCCCACCGGGGCTTAGCTTAATGCGGAGACCAGACCCCAAGGGCAGCCAAGCCAAAGCCATCACGCTGATCCTGTTCGCTATCGCTCACGTTCTGCATCCACGTCGCGGCGAGCCACGCCGCAACCTCAGCACCTTCGGGCCAGGTCACAAAATAGACTGAGCCAGCCGGGGCCATGCGCCGCGTCGGTTTGGGTTTGCCTCGGGCCAGATCCCATCCCGAGATGACCTGCGCCCGTGGTACTGCAGCGGCATGCAGATGGGCAATCACACCGCCACGTTCCCATGCCAATGGTGGGCGATAGCCCGCCGTAAAGATTCCCGGTGTCAGCAGCACTACGCGGGCGCGGCGCGTGGCGCAAATGGTAGCAAAGAGATCAGTAGGTGGATCAGGCAAGTGTTGGGCAATCGTCATCCAATGCATCAGACGACGTTCACCAGCCAAAGGCATCAGGCCACCCGTGAAGTGAGGTGGCGCATAGGGCAACCCGTCATGTTCCAATGCCGCAACCAAGGCCAAACGGCGCGTGGTAAACGATCCCGTCTGCTGTTGCGCCCCCCCATCACGCCAAGTAAATTCCAGGCCACGCGTCTGAAAGAGCGCCCCTTCACGCGCCGTCTGCGTCGCAGCCTGCACACTCACATGCGTGCGCGTGTCACGCAGCAGCGCACCGATGCCCACGGTGTTACCGGGCAGCGTCTGATCCGCCTGCGGTGCCACGAGCCACGCCATGAACTGCGCTTCATGCCAGAAGAGCGGCGCAGCCTGGCTGACCTTGGCAGCCACGCGCTGCTGCGGGCCGACCAAGGCCAGGCCGTCGGGCTGATTAGTCTGCGCTGCGCCAGCCAACTCCCGTGGTGCCAACTGCAGCAGACGTAGAGCGTCATGCTGATCAGATGACTCCAATGCCAACGCATCGGCAGGGGCCGCGAAGAGCAGTTGACGGATAGCTGCGCTACTCCTCTCTGCATCCACTTCAGCGAGGAGTGGCCCGCGCATCTGCAACGTCAGGATCTCAGCGATCCGCGCGTGGTCAAACGCACCGCTGGCATCAAGTCCCGCCTTATGCCGCAAGCCACCCACCAGCGTTGACGGCAATGGAAAGGGGAGGCTCTGTGCCCGTGAACCCGGACTCGCATCAAAGGGCCGTCCATCACGCACCAGCAGCGGGTCGCGTGGTTCGATCATCCAGAGTGTCATGTGATCTCCATCCTCAGTGAAGTAGGCAGTAGGCAGTAGGCAGCGATGCATCCTGCTCGTCACTCGTCACTCGTCACTCGTCACGTAGCACCTTGGGCACGCGCAAACTCGCGGGCGACAATCAACTCATCAGCGAGTTCATGAATACCCCAAGCTGGACGGCCAGCGGAGCGCCGTTCTGCTGCCCCATTCGCTAGGGCTTGCTCCATCAACACCCGATCCGCATCTGAAACCTCTGCTTCGCCGTGCTTACCCCGTTTACGTTGCAGGATGCGTAGCGCCTCAGCGCACAACGCTTCGGCGGGCAAAGCGCGGCCAACCCGTTCATCAAGACTACGCAGTTCATAGGCCGCCCCATCGGGAAAGGCGTCATGGCGATGAAGTTCAATAAAACGGGTAAGGCGTTGCAGAAATCCACCCTGCCAACCGCCAACAATGGTCGTTGTACCCCCGCTGCGCTTACTCAGCGCGATAGCCAGGGCATGCTTCCCTGGCTGCCGTTTCGCCTCCTTTTCGGCGGCTCGCGCCAAATTGAGCAGATCAGCCAATGGTTCAAGGTGGTGACCAAGCGCAATGCCAACCGAAAGCGTGGCATCCTCATGCTGCGCTCCTTTGTAGGCGGCGAGTTTGGCGGCAAAGCTCTCCGCAAGCACCGTCGCACACGCCAGCACCGTGTCGAGCGGCAGAAAGGCCAACACATCGTCGCCACCAGCATAGACGAGCGCGCCACGATGCGCCCCATCCTCAACGATAGCGCGCACCCCGTCGGCAAAGCGATCCAGATCGCGTGAGAAGGACTGGTGCGTTGCCATGCCCGCACCCGCCTGATGATCAATGACCTTGCCCATATTATCGCCATCGGCATGCAGAATGGCATAGTAGGGCTCTGGACAGCGCCGGTTGGTGGTTGCCTCCAGAAAATCGGCCAAGTAGCCCCGCGCCTCGGCGTGTTCAGATGGGGCAATATCCTCAATCAGACGTTCCTCAAAAAGGATCGAAGCATCATACGCCCCCAAAGGGGAAGCAGTGGCAAAGCGCTTGGCCAAGCGCTCGACCTTCACCCCCAGCCGCGCCAAATCGGCTACATAACGTGTGATCGCTTGCGGGATAGCCTCACCATGCATGTGCTGGCGTGTAAGCAGGGGCAAGGCCGCAAAGTGGGACGTACTGGGGAAATCGCCAAGTTCAGCCTTATAGTGACTGTGGCGCTTCAACAGATCCACCCCCGACAAGCGCTCCGCTTGGCCCGCCCCAAAGCGATCAAAGAGACGCTGACGCTTGACGGTGCGCTCCGCTTCACTATCGTGGCGCGCCGGAAAGAGCGCCTCCGGGATGAGCGACTCCCGCATGCCATCCAGCGAAGACTTGGGAACCGACGCCTGATAGGCGGGCTGCCCAAAGCTCCGCGTGTTTTTGCGCGCCGCTAAGGCCGCCTCAAGATGCTCCCGATCAGCTTGGTAGGTATCACTACGCGCAACCCCCGCCCAGAAGATCTCCAACAACTCGTCCACCTGCTGTAGCGCCACGGGCAACATACCCTCCTCTCTGAGGCCACGCACAGCAGCAAACGTGCGCTCGGCATGGTCACGCAATGCACAGCGGATCGCATCTTCCACCTGTGGCCCCAACACTTGTGGTGCAATGGTTGTCTCCACCAGGATACGGTTCGCCACCTCGTGTTGCTGCAACGCCGCTTGCGCCGGAAAGATCAGCGTTGCGCCCTGATCGCGCAGAAACTGCGCCGCCACCCGCGACAGATCACTCAAGAGTTGTGAACCGGCCCAGAGATCACGCGTCCGTCGCGCAGCGGCGATAAAATCCTGGATTGGCCCCAGGGTGACAAGGAAGAGATATGTTTGCATAGTTGTGTGCCTCACGGGAGGGGTTTTCGGGGAGGGCGTCGCCATCCCCGAACCCCTCCCGTGTAAGTATAGAGCCCCACCCCGTCACAAATGTGCCAGGTGCAACCACCCATGACCAAAAACGCACGCTTTGCCGACGTGGAGCAGCGCGGCGGCGAGCAGCGCCGCCCGCACCTCCACGGGAACGCCGCGCAGCGTGACACTTCCCACCAAGCCGCCCAGCTTCATCGAGCGCTGTCCGCCACCCCGCGTACTCGTGCGCTCCCAGTCAACCCAACGCAGATCGCTCTGCTCGACACGCACGCGGCGCGCCGCCTCCACCACGGGCCGATAGTCTGCCGTCCACGGGCCATGGCCGTGAAAAGTCGCCAAGGCGTTGAGCCGCCAACAGGCCGCCTGCACCAACACCCCGAGATCGAGCCGATCCAGCAATGCACCCTGCGCCTTGAGGCGCAGCGGCGTCAATAGCTCGAGGCGCAGATCCGCCGCCAACGCAGCCGCTCGGTTCGGCAGCTCGGCAAGATTCAGCAGCGGGAGATCAGCGCAGTTCAAGACCCGCCCATCCTCGTAAATCATCGCCCCGTCCGGCGGTAGGCTACGCCGGGGCAACTGACCGTCCGCAGCAAAGGCGGGTACCACAGCAACGTGCTCTAGGCGTGCCCGCGTACGATCACGCCCCAAGCCGGCAGCAGCAAAACCAGCCAAGCCATGAAGAAAATAGGGCAAGAAATCGATGCCACGCCCCATCAACACCAAACCAAAATCCAATGGCGTATCAGCCGCATAAAAGCGTTGCGTAGGCGGGGGCGGCTCAAGCACAAAGGGGCGCGGCACATCACGCAAATCGTGCAGATGCGTTACCCCCTCGGGGTGGGGCGTCTCGAAGACCCAGCGATAGGGACAGAGCAACGTTGCCGCACACTGTTCGGCACGCCCCCAACATGCGGATGGGCACGAGGCGCGTTGGAAGGCATAGCCAAAACCACCGCGCAGCAGCGCCCCGATAAAGATCGGCAGGTGTACTGCTTCCAACAGGCGCAACCTTACCCGCGCCGACAACAACGTAAGTGGCGGAAAGACCAACGATGACACATGCGCTTGAAGCATAGGCGTATTCGTTCTGTTTTCGTTGCTCCACATAGTGTAGCATACCATACACGTAAACGAAAAACCACTCACATTTTGTTATCGTTCTTCAGATACTGTTTTTGGAACTGCCAGGATAGGGAGAGGGGTTCGGGGAGGGCGAAGCCCTTCTCGAACCCCTCTCCTTTTATCGTTCTCGCAAAGATACCACAAACGGGCAGTTTTGAACGAATTTACGGGAACGATAAATAAAGATCGGATTGGGTCGATTCACGCCACGCCACAAACATGGGTTCCCTTGTTTGTGGCGTGGCGAAGATGCTCTTGCGCTGCATGTGTTGACGTGTGGTTGCGTGCGATTGGCTAACGCCAGCGCTGCAACATTGTGTTCGCATCGGCCAGATCGAAGTATTCAGGGTCGAACGCTTCACCAACCCAATCCAGCATCTCTTCGTGTTCGGGATGTTCCGGGTCGGCGATGGCCTGCAAGAAATTGGCGTAGCCCCAGATGCCCCCGCAGTCCTCGGGCGGGCAGGCCCGCTTCCCTGCCGTGCAGCGCGGGTAGTGTGTGCCGACTTCTGGGGCGAGTATCTTTTCGAGTACGACGTGGTGTTCCCAACTATCGCCGAAGTCGTATTCGTAGAGCAGATGCTGCTTGGGCGTACTGATGATGGTATGTAGGCGGCTCGCACTCTCGTCTTGGGTATCCATAAAGTCATCCATATCGGGGACGCCGTAGGAGATGCCGTTGGCGGTGAACGCATGCAGATGCGAGTCGGTCCAGCCCATCGCCGCCTGGATGATCCTGTGGAGCGTGTCCAAGGTGATGTCTTCGGCAACCTCGACCCGTCGCCAGATGGGGGGCTTGCTCCCTTTTAGGGTGATCTTTAGTTGGTAGATGCCGTGCGGGGCCGTCGAAACCTTCCGTGGCATGCGATCCTCCTTTAGCTAACGCTGTTGTGGGCGGGTTCACTCCAAGGATAGCACAGCTTAATCTGGCTATGCTATCTTTTGTGCGCTGGGGTGTGGCGTAACGTTTATAGTGGACCCATTTGTCAAGACACAAAATCTGGCCGTTTTCCGTGTGGGTGCTTTCTCTCACCCTCGGAAACTCTTGACAGTTCGACACCTGCGCTGGTCGTAGAGCCAGCGCAGAGCCTTGGTCGGGGCCAGGGGCGGCGGGGTGTTCGGGGCCAGGTCGCCCCGGCCGGGGCGACCTGGCCCCGAACACCCC
>RSAS01000561.1 GCA_003934145.1 Candidatus Viridilinea halotolerans
CTGTGAGGTCTATGCTCTCCCTTATTTGAAAGGTATTGGGGCATGGCCCCCGAAAGACTCCTTCTGGCGGGGGCTTGGGGGCATGGCCCCCGAAACCCTTACTCACCCAACAAATAAAACCACCACAATGAACCGTGATCACCCAATGGCGGGTACTGTACCCATCACCCTCTTTGAGCCGGGAAGTTTGCCGCACTACCCGACCGAGCATGCGGCGCTTGATAGCTTCGGGCGGCGCATTGACTACCTGCGCATCTCGCTCACCGACCGCTGCAATATGCGTTGCGTCTACTGTATGCCTGCCACTGGCATGTCGTTTGCGCCCCGCCCCGCCCTGCTCACCAACGACGAACTGCTACTTGTCGTGCGCGCCGCCGCCGCCGCAGGCTTCCGTAAGCTGCGTCTCACCGGCGGCGAGCCGACGTTGCGCCACGATCTGGTCGAGCTCATTCGGGCGATGAAGGCCATTCATGGCATTGAACATATCGCCATGACCTCCAACGCGCTGCTTTTGCGCCACCAAGCGCAGCAGTTGAAGGCCGCAGGGCTGGATCGGGTCAACATCAGCATCGATAGCCTCGATCCCATCAAGTTCCGCCAGATCAGTCGCGGCGGCAGCCTCGACGATGTGTGGGCCGGCCTCGAGGCGGCTAACGCAGCGGGCCTCCACCCGATCAAGCTTAACGCCGTAATCGTGCGTGGCCTCAACGACGGCGAAGTGGTCGCTTTGGCCGAACTGACCATGCGCTACCCCTGGGAATTGCGCTTCATTGAGGTCATGCCGCTCACCGGGGTTGCCAACCTCGTCGCCGATGGCGTCGTCAGCAGCAGCGAACTTCAGGCGCGCATCGTGGCCCACTTTGGCCCGTTGCAGCCTGAGCGCCAAGCGGATGCCGATCCGGCGCGCTGCTACCGCATCCCCGGTGCGCTGGGTAAACTCGGCTTTATCAGCGCCGTCACCGACCCCTTCTGCGCCACGTGCAATCGCATGCGCCTCACCGCCGACGGGCGTTTGCATCTCTGCCTACTGCGCGATAACGAGGTGGATCTGCGTGCCGCTATCCGCAACGGAGCCAGCCAAAGCGACATTGAACAACGCATCCGCCACGCCATCCACCTCAAGCCTTGGGGCCACGGCCTGCCCGACGGAGTCTTGCCCGCGCTGCGGGGCATGTCGGAGCTGGGGGGGTGAGTATCATGCCCTATGGAATACATCTATCGCTACATTTTAGGCCATCTGCCCATCGAACCCCGCCCGCAACGAGCGGGACTGCACCTGCTCGATGCACAAGAGCAGGCTGAGTTACGGCGTTTGCGTCACTTGGCGATGGCCTTGGGCTTCTGTGTCTCGCTCGTCAGCAACGCGCTGCTCTTTGCGGTCTACTACGCCTTCCCCCAGTTCTTTCCGATCTGGCAGGTAACGCTGCCCTTGGTTGAGGTGACGCTGGGGCTTGAGCCGATCTTTTGGGCCTGGATTGGCCTAGTTGTCGTGATCGAGTTGCTGCTCTTGGTACTGCTCAACCTTTACAGTGTGCATCGTGTTGCCGTGGTGACCGGCTTTATCCATGCGGGCAACCGCGAGGAGCAGACTACACAGGTGCTTGAGGTGGCGCTGCAGGTGCCCGCCCGCGAGTTGTCCAACTATGGCATTGACCCCTACCAAGATGTCAATCGGCTGGGGCTCTTCATTTTTAATAGCATCTTGCGCCTCAAAGGGACAATCGCCCATCGCATGCTGCGCATGCTCTTGTTGCGCATGCTAGGCCGTTCGGCCCTACGCCTGATCCTCGATCTGAGTGGCGTGCCGGTCTATGGCACCATCAATGCGCTTGGTGCCCGCCGCATGCAGCGCGAAGCCCAAGTACTCATTCTGGGCCGCGCCGTGTTGCACCAGATCCAGCCGCTCATCCCCGCTGGGCCGCTGGATGCGGCGGGAGAAGAGCTACTCTACGATACGCTTCAATACATTGCGATCAGCAAACGGGACTACCATCACAATCATTTGCTACTCACCAAAATGCTGTTGGAACACTATGGCGTTACTGTGCGTGAGCGCCACTGGTTGCAGCCAGGTTTCGAGCAGCGTCTGTGCGCTGCGCCCCACGTACAGCGTCAACTCGCGCTGCTGATCATCATTCTCGGTTTCATCTTCGACGGCAAGATCTCGTGGCGCGAACGTCAACGCATCGCGGCCCTACGTCGCGCCGGCTTGCTGCACGAGGATGTCGCACAACTCCAGCACCTAACCCAGGTATTCCTTGATGGCAAAGGGGTGGATGTACTGTTAGCTACGTATCTGCCAAATGCGCCATTAAATCCGGCACATCAGTGCAGACCTCAAACAGATCAAAATGAGCATCCACAATAAATGCAGCATCCCTCGCATGGCGAAAGAAGGCAAAGAGCGGATCATAAAAACCCGCAATATTGAGAAAATAGATCGGCTTGTGGTGGTAACGCAACTGACGCAGGGTCAGCGTCTCGACCACCTCTTCGAGCGTACCAAAGCCGCCGGGCAGCGCCACAAAGGCATCGCTCCGTTCAAACATGATCGCCTTACGCTCACGGAGGGTCTCGGTCAGCACCAACTCAGTGACGTTATGCAACCCCTGTTCGCGCTCAACGAGCGCACGCGGAATGATACCGACCACCTCACCGCCATGCTCAAGTGCGGCCTGTGCGGCCACCCCCATCAACCCAATACTTCCACCGCCATAGACAAGCCGCCAACGACGTTCCGCGAGCGCCACGCCGAGCGCGTAAGCCGCCGCCGTAAATTGGGCATCAGCGCCAGGGCGCGCTCCACAGTAGAGACAAATGCTACGCATGGCTTGCATTATACACGAGGATTCGCCTTTCAAGTTGAACAGGCATTACGCCTCAATACACTTACAACCCCTGCTCTTGCACAAACGCGGTGAGCCGTTGGGCGAAGAGGCCGTTGGCGGGCAGGGTGAGCGGCGGGGCGGGGCCGAAGATGGTGGTGATCTGGGCGGGGGTGAGCGCTTCGGGGTGCTGGGGATCAATGCTGGGATCGCTCAGGCGCAGTTGTAGCAGGTGGGTGCTTTGGCGCGGCGCGGCGAGACGGTTGAGGATGGCAATGATCGTTTGGCAGAGCGCCTCAGGATCGCTCGCGTGGTCGAGTAGCGCCAGCAGGACACGCAGTTCGTCGCGGGCGATGACCTGCAACTGGTCGGCGAGCGTATCGGCGAGCGCGGAGTCGAGCGCCTGTTCCCAGGTGAAGCCGGCGGCGCGGCCCGCCAAGAGGGTGCGGTAGGTCGCTTCGGCTTGGGCAGTACCGAGTTGGCGGTAGACGCGGGCGGCGGCAAAGAGGTGCCAGCAGGTCTGGATGGCGTGGGCGGCAACGCTATCGGGCGGGCAGTCGAGTTGGTAGCGCACCAAGATACCCTCGGGCGCAGCATCGCTGCGCCGTTCGACGGCAAGCTCGTCGTGCCAACGGGCGTAGCCGCGCTGCGCATCGGCCACGCAGCCGGGGAAGCCTTGGGCGTGTAGGCTGCTCAGCGCCCGAAAAATGGCCAGCGCTTGTTCGGCGGAGCGCTGAGCGCGGCTGGGCGGCAAGATGTCAATAAAACTGAAACGCCGCTTCATGGCTTCGCTGATCTGGTTGAGAAAGTGGCGATCAAAACTGTTGAGCGTCCCGATCAGGCGGAAGTCGCGCGGCAACTGGACGCACGCCTCGCCGCCGTCGTCGTCGGGGTAGATGAGCGTCGCCTGCTGCTGGCCGCTCAGCGTGGTGAGCAGGCCGCCAAAGGCGGCATCAACCTGGGCGCGGGTCAGTTCGTCAATCACCAGCCACTGCCCGCGATAGCGTCGGCCCATCGCATCCACGGGTTCGCGGCGCGTGCCCTCAGCGGTATGGTTGGCCAGCACCGCCCGCGTCAGGCAGCCATGGGCCACACTGTAGACGAGGCTCTTGCCTTGGGCATTGCGTTCCAGTTTGGGAATGATGCCGCCGATAACATGGCGCACGCCCCAATCCTCGGTCGCGGTCACCACATCCGCCAAGTAGCCCTCGCGGCGCACCGCTTCTTCGCGCAGGTCGGCACTAGGCGGCAGCGTGGGATCATTAGCCATCACCAGGCGCATTGTTGCTTGCGCATCGCGCCAGAGCAGGCTGGGCAACAGACGGGCTAGGTGGGTCTTGCCGGTACCCGGCGGCCCACTGAGAATGACGTGGTGCCCGGCGATGAGCGAGCGGTAGATGCGCAGGATGGTGGAGCGATCAATCAGCAATTCGCGCTGCAATTCGGCCACCCGTGCCGCGAGCAACTCCGGAGCGAGAATGGGCAACGGGCTGTCGCTGAGCGGCGGCAGGTCGTTGGTGGCGTTGCGCACGCGCTGGAGGTTGGCGAGGAAACGGTTGAGCGCCTGGGCGGTAGGGCGATCATCGTCTAGCGCAGCGAGGGCAGCGGGGTCGCCCTGCCAGGTGCCGTCGGGGTTGCGCCGCACGAGGTCGGCCTCGGCATACCAGTGGAGCAACGGCTCGCCCAGGGGCCACGCCTCGGGCGGGTGGGGCAACCCGTCGAAGGGGGCGTGGCGGGCGGGCAGGTCGTAGCCACCATCGTGCGTGGGCACCAACAACGTCAGCGCGGCATACTTGAGCAGCAGCGCGGGCGTTGCGTCCCCCAGATGGCGCCAGCGCCGGTAGTGCCCGCCGTCGAGCGGCTCGATCAAGCGCAGGTGCAGCAGATCGGCGACCAGCAGTTGCGCCTCGGGCGTCGCCACGCCCGGCGCAATCGCGGGCATCGTGCTTCCCAGCACGCCCCGGATCGCCGCAGGCGTGTAGGACGCGGCGCTCAAATAGCTCGCCAGAGTGACGTAGGGTTGCAACATGGGGCCAAGCGTGCGCGGCAGCCGGGTAGGCATGGTGGTGGCAAGGGTCATGGGGGGGCCTCATAAGGTGATTTTTCTCCTTTATACCATATGCCCGATTTTCGCGTGCTTCGCGGTAAAACAGAGGCGTCTCTTCTCCCTGAAGAGACACCTTTGCAGAGAATTTTGTCACCCCCCTAGTCCATGCCCTTTCAAATTCTTTTTCTGAAAGACTATAGCCCTACAATGTCAGGAAATTCCTGACAATGAAGTCAAATCCATCCTGCTAGACACCTAATGGCTCTTGCCGTTAAACTAGATTCATTCAGTTACTATTGTTCTTCAGATACTGCTTTGGAGCCCCACATGGTGGTGGGGGGGGGGGCGTAGAGGGCTTCGCCTCCCCCTTTCATTCCGGTGGGGCCATGCCCCATGGGCGTCAAGTTACGCCTTCCGGCAGAGAGTTGGGTAGGCGAAGCCTCTCCCAAACAATCTTTTGGCTGCGCCCAGGCAGCAATGACTAGGGTGTGACCAAAAGGCGTAGGAAGGGTGCGCGAGGGAACCTGGTTCCCTCGCATCCTCCCCTGTCCGGCAGGGCGTGGGGCGCAGCCCTGCAGGCTTTGGTCACACCCCAATGATTAGGAAAATGAGATGCATAGTACATACGGAAGTCACACGAATGGGGTTGCGCTTAACGGTACGCAGCCCGATGCAGAGTTCCAGATGCTGGCAAACCTCCCCGCCATGGCCTTTGCCAGTCGCCCTGATGGCTCGTGGAACTATGTCAATCCGGCGTTCTGCACCTACACGGGGAGCAATGCAGAGGCGCTCACTGGGCTGGGTTGGGCCGCGTTTGTCTTCGCGGATGATCGCGCCATGATGCTCCGGCAGTGGCAAAGCTCGATCAGGAGCGGTTCGCCTTTCGTGAGTGAACACCGGCTCTGCGCTGCCGATGGTAGTTACCGCTGGCAGCGCACCGAAGCTAGCCCCCAGCATAATGCGCTCGGTGTTTGCATCCGCTGGGTGGGCATAACCACACCCTTGGCCGATGATCCGTTGTTGGCCGCCAAGCGTGCCCCAGACCTGGCGGCAGAATCGCACCAAGACGTGAGCGACGGCATTCTGGCGATTGCCGCCCATGAGTTGCGTGGGCCGCTGACGGTGCTTTTGGGCCAAGCGAGGCTGTTGCAGCGGCGCATGAACGCCCGCACGGGGGGGAATCCCAGCGACCGCCGGGCGGTTGATCTGCTGGTTGATCAGACATTGCGTCTCAATGCGCTCACCCATGTGCTGCTTGATGTAGCCCAGATTGACCATGGCTATTTACGGGTGACCTTGACGGCGCTTGACCTGAGTGAATTGGTGCAACGGGTGGTACGTGAACTCCAGCCAACCTTCCCCAACCACATTCTGCGTTTGCGCAACGACACCGAAGGGCTCTCGGTGATGGGGGATGCGTTGCGCTTAGAACAGGTGCTACAAAACCTGATTCAAAATGCGGTGAAATACAGCCCAGATGGGATCGAGGTGCTGATTACGCTCTTTGCGCACCGCGAGCAGGCGGTGATCACGGTGCGCGATCATGGTCAAGGCATCTCGGCTGAGGCTCAACCCCATTTGTTCCAGCGCTTCTTTCGGGTTAAATCCAACAATGGGAATGTCCTGTCGGGGCTGGGCATCGGCCTCTACGTCTGCAAGGCGCTTATGGATCTGCACAATGGACGGATTGAGGTCGAGAGTGTGGAAAAGGAGGGGAGTACCTTCACCCTGATTCTGCCGCAGATGTGAGCCCCCTTTGACAGGGTTTCCCTGACACGGCGCACTCGTTTCGCCCGCTACCCGCTCAAGGCCTTGCTTGCTACACTGAGCGTAACACAGATATGTGTATATATATATGAGCCGTACGTGGTACGCGCTACTGCGCCGAGGATTACGAGGCACTGTAGTGGGCACTACGTACGGCTCAGTGATCGCTACGTGGTCACTCTATGTGAGGGGATGGTTCCAGGCTATTTTACGGTTTGAACGCATCTAGAGCATTCTGATGTTCCACTCCTAATTTCCTGTTTCCTATCTCCTATATCCTTCCATAAGGAGTATCGATGACGCTCTTGTCGCGTACCCCCATCAATACCTTGGCCGTGATTGGTAATCACATGCCCCGCCAGTGTGGCATTGCCACCTACACCACCGATCTCTGCACAGCGGTAGAGCAGGCCTTCACCAATACCGAGGTTTTTGTGCTGGCGATGAATGATTGTGCCGAGGGCTATGCGTACCCCGAACGGGTGCGTTTTACCCTCGACCAGCACGATGCGCTGGCCTATCGCTCTGCTGCCGATAACATCAATTTGAGTAATGCCGATGTTGTCTGCTTGCAGCACGAGTATGGCATCTTCGGCGGTAATGCCGACGGCGATCTGTTTGATCTGCTGCGCAATCTGCGCGCGCCGCTGGTGACGACGCTGCACACGATCCTTCGTGATCCCGAACCGGAACAGCGGCGCGTGCTGAATGAATTGGCACAACTCTCCGACCGCCTCGTGGTGATGAGCGAGCGCGGCGCTACGTTCCTGCGCGAGATCTATGCTGTGGACGCCAACAAGATCGATGTCATTCCCCATGGTATCCCGGATGTGCCCTTTCTTGATGCAAGTTTTCATAAAGATCAGTTTCACGCCGAAGGCAAGCAGGTGCTGCTCACCTTCGGACTGCTCTCGCGCAACAAAGGGATCGAGCATGTGATCAAGGCGATGCCGAGCATTCTTGTCCACCATCCCGACGTGGTCTACTTTGTGCTTGGCGCAACCCATCCCCACGTCCTTCAGCACGAGGGCGAAGCCTATCGCACCAGCCTCAAGGATCTCGCGCACAAACTTGGAGTCGCCGATCGGGTCATTTTCTATGATCGTTTTGTGTCCATCGAGCGGCTGATAGAATTCATCGGCGCGGCTGACATCTACATCACGCCCTACCTCAACCCGGCCCAAATCGTTTCGGGCACCCTGGCCTATACGGTTGGGGCGGGCAAGGCGATCATTTCGACGCCCTACTGGTACGCCGAGGAGCTGTTGGCTGATGGCCGTGGCGTGCTGGTGCCCTTCGCCCATGCCGAGGCGATCGCCCGCAGCGTACACGAACTACTTGGCAACGATGCCGCACGCCATGCCATGCGCAAACAGGCCTACCTGCTGGGGCGCTCGATGCTGTGGCCGCAGGTCGCTACGCGCTATATGGAGACATTTCAGCGGGCGCGTGCGGAACATCGGCTGAGTGAGCGGGTGCGGGTGCGCCGCCAAGGGGTCGAGCAGCGCGGGGTTGAACTGCCGGCGATCAATATCGCCCACCTGCGGCGGATGACCGACGACACCGGGATGTTTCAGCATGCCGTGATGGCGATGCCCAATCTGAACGAGGGCTATACCACCGATGACAATGCGCGGGCGCTGATCGCCGCCGTGAAACTTGATGAGTTGTCGCAACCAGAGGCTGCCGCGCTGACGACACGCTACATGGCCTTCCTCTGGTACGCCTTCAATCCGCTGGCGGGGCGTTTTCGCAACTTTATGTGCTACAGCCGCCATTGGCTCGAAAAGATTGGCTCGGAGGATAGCCATGCCCGCGCCCTTTGGGCTTTGGGTTTTACGCTGAACCGCTCGACGCGCGAGGATCTGATTGGGGTGGCCAGCGAACTCTTTACCCGGGCGCTGCCCGCCGCGCTGACCTTCACCCACCCGCGACCATGCGCCTTTGCCCTGCTTGGCCTCCACGAGTACCTGCAGCGTTTTGCCAACGACCAGTTCGCGCAGCGCGCTCGCGCCATGCTCACCGCTGGCCTTATGGCGCACTATGCGGCCAACCGTGCCGACGATTGGCGCTGGTTCGGCCCCGAGCTGACCTACGATAACGCGATCTTGCCCCACGCGCTGCTGCTCAGCGGCAGTGCGCTCGATCAGTCCGACATGCGCGACATGGGTCTTGAGGCGTTGACCTGGCTCGTGGCGCAGCAACTCGATGCGGCGGGCCACTTTGTACCGGTGGGGTGCCACGGTTTCGCCCAGCGGGGAGGGGCGATGGCGCGCTACGACCAGCAGCCGCTTGAGGCTCATGCAATGGTGCTGGCGACCCTCGATGCCTGGCAGATCACGGGTGACCCCGTCTGGCGCACGCAGGCCCATCGCGCCTTCGCTTGGTTCCTGGGCGATAACGACCTGGGTTTGGCTCTCTACGACCCGACGACGGGCGGTTGCTACGACGGGTTGCTGGTTGATCGTGTGAATCAGAACCAAGGCGCCGAGTCGACCCTGGCCTACCTGCTCGCACGCCTCGAACTGGGGCGGGTGACGGAGGCATCGTCGCCGCTGCATCTGGCCACCGAGCTCGTCGTGTTCGCCCGCAAAGTCGTGCCGCTGCCGCTGCCGCCGCCGCTACCACCGCTGCCATTGCCACTGCCGCAGCGCAGCAAAAAGCAGCGCCTAGACGGGGCGCAATGAGTAGTTTTTTCAAGTAAGACATGGTTCGCAGGTACTTTACAGTTCAATCCTAACAAGGTTTTTCGGGGGAGGCGAAGCCTCCCCCGATCCCCCACCAGAGAAGGTACTGCGTCATGAAAATAGCCATGCTCGCGCCGATCGCCTGGCGCGTCCCCCCGCGACACTACGGCCCTTGGGAGCGCGTAGTGTCGCTGCTCACCGAGGGGCTGGTTGCGCGCGGCGTGGACGTGACGCTCTTCGCTACCGCTGATTCAGTAACCAGCGCACGCCTCGCGCCCATCTGCCCGCGCCCCTACGCCGAAGATCCGACACTTGACGCGAAGGTGTGGGAATGCCTGCACATTGCCGCGCTCTTCGAGCGTGCCGCCGAGTTCGACCTGATCCACAACCACTTCGACTTCCTCCCGCTCTCCTACAGCGCCCTCGTGACGACGCCCATGGTGACCACCATCCACGGCTTTTCATCGCCGAGCATTCTGCCGGTCTACCAGCGCTACAACCAATCTGGGCATTACGTCGCCATCAGCAATGCCGACCGCCACCCTTCGCTCACCTACCGGGCGACGATCTATCACGGCATCGCGCTGGAGGAGTTTACGTTGGGCACAGACCCCGAAGACTACCTGTTGTTCTTCGGGCGCATCCACCCCGACAAAGGCGTTGCCGAAGCGATCACGGTGGCGCGGCGCGCCGGACGGCGCTTGATCATCGCTGGCATCGTGCAGAACGAAGACTATTTTAAGCTACACGTCGCCCCCCACCTCGACGGCGACCGCGTGCGCTACGTCGGCTCGGTTGGCCCCGCAGAGCGCGATGCGCTGATGGGGCGGGCGGCAGCGCTGCTGCACCTGATCCGTTTCGCCGAACCCTTCGGCCTGAGCATGATCGAGGCGATGGCCTGCGGCACGCCGGTGATCGCCTACCCCTATGGCTCGGTGCCCGAAATTATTCAGCACGGCAAGACCGGCTGGATCGTCAAGGACGAAGATGCCGCCGTCGCGGCCCTCTCTGCCCTGGAAACCTTCGACCGGGCGCAGATTCGCGCCACCGTGGCTGAGCGTTTCAGCCGCGAACGCATGGTAGATGACTACCTCCAACTCTATAAAGGCTGCTTGTGAACCTCCATTATCCGATCCTCTTTCACCGCCATCAGGACAACCCGATTTTAACCGCGAACGACTGGCCCTATCCCATCCATACCGTCTTCAATCCGGGCGCGACGCGGCTCGCCGACGGCACCACGCTACTCCTCTGCCGGGTGGAGGATCGGCGTGGCCACTCGCATTTTTGCGCCGCACGTTCGGCCAATGGCATTGATGGCTGGCAGATCGAGAACACGCCAACCATGGTGCCCGATCCGCAGCGCCGCCCGGAAGAACTTTGGGGCATTGAAGACCCGCGCATCACCTATGTGCCCGAATTGGAGCGCTACGCGGTGGTCTACACCTCGTTTGCGCGCGGCGGCCCCGGCGTGTCGCTGGCGCTCACCGCCGACTTTCGGGATTTTGAATACTTCGGAAACGTGATGCAGCCCGAGGACAAAGATGCCACCCTGCTTCCGCACCGCATCGGTCAATCATGGGCGCTCATTCACCGCCCGGTGGGGCCGACAGGTGCGCACATCTGGATCTCCTATTCGCCCGACCTGCGCCACTGGGGCAGCCACAAGGTCATGCTGGAGGCGCGGCTGGGTGCTTGGTGGGACGCCAACAAGATTGGGCTTTCGCCACCACTGATCGAGACGTCAGAGGGCTGGTTGATGATCTACCACGGCGTGCGCCACACGCCGGCGGGTTGTCTCTACCGGCTGGGCCTCGCGCTTTTTGATCTAAAAACGCCTGAAAAATGTCTGCTACGCGGTGAAAACTGGGTCTTTGGCCCCGAAACGCCCTACGAGCGCAACGGCGATGTGGGCTACGTCACCTTCCCGTGTGGCGTGACGGTCGAAGATGATGGCGACACCCTCCACATGTACTACGGTGCCGCCGATAGTTGCATCGCCCTGGCCACCGGCAGCATCCGCACCCTGCTCGAATGGCTCCACGCCAGTGGTCGTCCGGCGCGCCGAACGGTGGATGATCGGCGCTGCCAATAGCTTTGTGTAACGCTGTTGGTGGAATTGACGGGGGTGTTGGGGGCGCAGTCCTATGCGTCGTGCCTCAAGCAACGGAGGACACGGCCCAACTCAAGACGGCCTAGCGCTGGTCTGGGCCGTCGAGCGGACATCCCCCACCAGGGTTTTGCATCTAAATTCGCCGCACCGCCAACATCGTAATATCATCCTCCAGCGGTGCGCCCTTGGTGTGCAACTGCACGGCGGCGACGATGCGGTCGAGCAGGGCGGTGGCGCTCGGTTCGGGCCGACCGAGGGCGGCGATGACGCGCTCTTCGTCGAGCAGGATGCCATTGGCATCGCGCGCTTCGCTCGCCCCGTCGGTGTAGGCGACGAGGGCATCACCCACCTCAAGTCGCGCTTCGTGTTCGGGGAAGGTGGCTTCGGGGCTAATCGCGAGGGCCGGACCAGTCGCTTCGAGCAGATCATACTGACCCGAGCGGCGCAGCAGCACCGGCGCGGGGTGGCCGGCGTTGATGTAGCGCAGGGTGCCAGTCTGCGCATCCAAAATGGCAAACCAGAGGGTGACAAAGATGCGACTGTGGCGATGGTGGCGTATAAGGTAGTTGTTGGTCAATTCGAGGGCCTGTAGCGGCGACATACCCATGGCGCATGCTTGGTCGGCGTAGGCACGCAAGAGGCTGCGCGTTAGGGCCATAAAGAGCGCTGCGCCGGCACCTTTATCGCAGACATCACCGAGCATCAGGCCAATCCGCCCTTGGGCGAGATCAAAGGCATCGTAGAAATCGCCCGCCACTTCGCGGGCCGGATGGAAGGCGGCAGCGAGATCCCATCCGGCACGTTGTGGCAGGGTAGCGGGCAGAAACTCGGCCTGGGTACGGCGGGCAAGCTCAAGCTCGAGGCGCGCCGCCGCCAACGAAGCGCGTTCATGGTCGCGCAGGCGCTTGCGTTCGAGACAGGCATCAACCTTGGCGTGCAGCAGCACCGAATTGATGGGCTTGATCAGGTAGTCTTCGGCCCCCAATTCGATGCAGCGCACGACGCTATCGAGTTCATCCAGGGCTGAAACGACAATCACCGGAATGGTGCGCAGGCGAGTATCTTCGCGCATCACCTCAAGTACGCCATAGCCATCAATGACCGGCATCATAAGATCAAGCAGCACCAGATCATAGACACTGATGCGCATCTTGCGCACCGCCTCGCCGCCATCAGCCGCCAGATCGACGGTATAGCCACGCTGCTTCAGCCGCCGCGCAAGAATGTCGCGGTTATAGTCAATATCATCTACGACCAGAATACGGGCTTGCATAGTACTAATGTTTTATTTCTACAACTTCCGCGTTGTTTCCATACGCGTCAAAACACGATCCAATTCGGCCAACGTATGAGCAAGGCCAGCCGGTGCGGTGTGGAGGGCGCCGTCCGCTGCGAGGGCGGCGCGCATCTGGTGGGCATCCTGACCGACGGCCATGAGATTGTATAGGTCTTGACTGATGCGGTCGTTCCTGATTTTCATCCCGTGGCGGGCCATCATTTCACAATAGTAGGTGTAGTGTTCACAGAGATGGTTGGCGACGCTCTCGTAGCCATGGCGGGCGATGTTCATGCGTGTCTGGTAGCGCATGGTATTGTCGTTGAACATCACACTATCGCTGCTTGTCGGCTCGATCAGCACAATATCTACCTTGGGATGGCGGCGGCGCACCTGTTTCATATGGTAGTGGAGGCCAGCGTGGATGAAGGTGCGGAAGACCTGATTGCCAATCTGTTGAATGCCCTCGTCGCGGATGCTATGCCCAGGGGCATGGTTGCGATTATCAAAGGGCACCAGCGGATTAATACAGATGATTAACTCAGCGCCAAGTTCAATGGCAACATCAAGGCTGGCCGTGCCACGAATGCCGCCATCAATGTAGTCATGGTCGCCAATACGCACTGGCCGGTAGAAGATCGGAATGGCAGCGGAAGCGCAGACCGCGAGCGAGATGGGGACATCTTGCAGCGGAGGCTGACCAAAGACAGCACGTTCGCCACTGTCAAGTTCGGTGGCAACGATACGCAACTGTTGGGGCAGATCGACAAAACGATTCGAGCGCCCCGGCAGGGTCAACGCGGAACGCAGGTAGCGTTCCAGCATCAGGGTATCATACAGGCCCGCAGGCAATCCTTCGGAGATCGTCTCAAGCAGATCAAGTACTGAAACGGAGCCGCCACCACGCAGCATGCGGCGCAAGAGTTCGCCGAACGCCGTTGGCAAACGCTGCAATCGTTGCAGCAGATGCTCTAGATTAAACGCGAAAAGATGCTGCGGTTCGAGCTGTTCAATGCCCAATAATGAGCTATCGAGCACCGAAAGGAGCGTACGGGGCGAGATATTATTGGCCAGACACGACGAAATGAGGCCACCAGCACTGGTGCCCACATAGATATCAAACTCATTTACGGAAAATTGATCGAGCAACTGATCGAGGGCACAGATTGCGCCAATCTCGTAGGCGGCCCCGGCGACCCCGCCACCCGCTAGTACGAGGGCGGTCTTGCTACGTTGCATAGATGCCCCACTTTTGGAGAACAGAGGAGCAGAGGGTTGAAGGCAGAGGGCGAATTCCTGCTACCTGCTACCTGCTTCTTGCTTCCCGCGATCACGTTCCTGCAGCAATTCATCAACCGTACGGGCCAGAGCATCCACTTGGTTATGGATACGCATCACATCGGTGCGACTGGGGACGGGATCAAGCAAACTGCCTTGATCGCTGGGGCCAAAGTCGGTCTCGGTGAGCAGGCGTTGCCAGCGTTGTCCCTCTTCGCGAGTAAGCATACTATGGTTCACGAGGTATTCCACCCGGCGGACAATCTCGGCATCAACGACATCGGTGCCACCAATGGAGGTAACGAGGCTGCGACGCAGGGAGGCGATAGTGTCGCCACCGATCTGAATCAAGCCAGTCAGAAGTTGGGTGGGCAACTGACGACCACTACGCCCGCGTGATTGAAGGACAACTTGGGCCAAAATGGCCGCCGTAATGTCTTCACCCGTCTCATTTTCCACAACCCGAACAGCCTCACCATCCTGCACCAGGCGCGCAATACCTTCTAGGGTAATGTATTGCTTCTGGTTGGTGTGGTAGAGTTTGCGGTTAGCGTATTTCTTGATTAGCTGCATAGGTTCTGAAACATAAGCCATAGACATGGTTCGTAACCAAGGTACGCTTTTTGCCGCTGCCGCGGCGGGGGTGCGGGGGCCAAGCCCTCCGTACCTCTCGTCAAACGGTAAAATAAATTGCCGCGCAGCGAAACCATGTCATACGGTGGAGACATTATAACACGGGGTGTTAGGTTGTGAAGGGCGAACCGGATCTGCCCGCGTGGCGGTGGGGGTGTGGGAGCGGTTTTGCACGCGCATGACGCTACGCCTCCCGACGGGAGGCTGCATCTCCCCCGAAGAACTTTTTTCGCAATAGACATGGTTCGTGGCAACTTTACTGTTTGCGCCAATAGGTAGTGCCGACTTTAGTCGGCTTCCCATCGCATCCGAAGACCTCTGCCGACTAAAGTCGGCACTACGATGGTCAAGCTGAAACGCCAACTCTGAAACCTTGTCATAGCGCAAAAGTCACGCTGTGAGGGCACAAGCCCTCCTAGGAGCAAGGGCGTCCCGCCCTCGTTTCGGCATACGAGGGCGGGACGCCCTCGCTCCCAGACAGCGTTCCTTTTGCTCTATTGCCTAAAACCCGCTGCTAGGTGCTACTCAGTGGTTTTGGTGTCGCCGACGCGGCGCAACTCTTCGACACGGGCGGCGAGTTGCGCGATCTTGGCGCTCAGTTCGTCAATGTCGCGCTTGGAGGGGATGTTCATGCGGTTGAGCAACTGCTCTAGGCCCGTTTCGACCTGCTGGCTAAGGTTGTTGACGTTGGCTTCGGCTTGGCTGACGGGGGACACCGATACCTGACGGAACTTGGATACCGTCTCGTCAATCAGGTGCTGGGCGTCTTTCTGGGCGATCTCGCCACGCTCGACCAAGCGATTGAGGAACTGCTCGGCTTCGTCGCGGGTCAGGGCAAAGGCACCAAAGCCTGCCAAAATCATGCGGCGTACCACGTCTAACAACGGGGTGACGGGGTTGTTCCCGCTGGTGGTAGCGGCGGCCTGCTCTTCGAGTTGGCGGATGTTGACTTCGATCTCTTCCGGTGTAGTCATGGTGTTTTCTCCATTAGTTGCGTGTCATGGGTTGATCATAGCATATGCGCCCGCCTTGCGACGTCGGAAAGGGGATGTTGCTATTTGACGCATTGCGTTACAAGGTTGAGTATAACACGTTGCGTCATGAATATACAAGCCCGCACGCCCTTTGTTTGGTTAAGATC
>RSAS01000655.1 GCA_003934145.1 Candidatus Viridilinea halotolerans
CGCAAACCCCAAACATTGGAGGAAGGGGATGCGCGGGAACCTGGTTCCCGTGCATTCTCTTCTTCCCCCAAACCGATATGGTATCATACCCCTATGAGTACAGAATTCCCTCCTTTAATCATTCCCCGCGCCGAGGCGATGGCTTATTCTGCCGCCTATGAGAGCGCGGTAATCTTCGCTTGTTCGGATCGTGGCCGTATCTGGATGCGCGAGCGTGATCGTGCGGCGCTGCTCAATCGCCTCTCGACCAACCAACTTGAGGGGCTGCATCCCGGCCAGGGCTGCGAAACGGTATTGACCACGCCAATTGGGCGTATGCTCGATCTGCTTACGGTGCTCTGTCTTGAAGATGCGCAGTTGGTGATTACCAGCCCCGGACGGGGGCCGGCTATGTTGCAGCATCTGCGCAAGCAGATCTTTTTTAATGATAAAGTAGAGATCGAAGACGCAACCCTTCAATTGAGCCAATTGGCGCTCTATGGGCCGTTGGCTAAGGAATTGCTGACTGATGTGGGCTTGCCGTCGGCCTCAATGAGCATCCATGGCGTAGTAACAACCGCCTGGCACAACGTGCCGCTCTACATTGTGACGGCGCGCCCGCTGGGGGGCAGCGGCTTCTGGCTGCTTGCGCCACCGGCGACATTGGCCAATCTCAACCGTGCGCTACGTGCGGCAGGTGCCTATACGCTCGATGCCGATACCTACCAGGTACTTCGCGTTGAAGCGGGCCACCCTGTCTATGGCCGCGAGATCTCGTTGGATTATATTCCGCTCGAAACCGGCCTGTGGGATGCCGTGAGTTTTGCCAAGGGTTGCTATGTGGGCCAAGAGATTATCGCCCGCATGGAGAGCCGTAAACGCCTCGCTAAAGCTATGCGCGGCCTGCGTTTTACCGGAACGCCGGGCCTCACCAGTGGGGGCAAGCCCCTCGCCAAGCTAGAGGCCGATGACAAAGAGGCGGGCGACCTCACTAGCGTCGTCGAATCGCCGCGCTATGGGCTGATTGGTTTGGGCTATGTGCGTAGCGCCTACCTGGCGGGCGAGACGCCCCTCCACGTCGCTGGTAGCGCCGTGGAATTGGTTGAACTACCTTTTGGCCTGCGTATATAGTCATGATTAGGCGTGTAGCCCGCACAACACGTTTGGCGCACGAGCAGCGACGGAAGCGCCAGCAACAACGCGACCAGCAGGTACTGGCGGCTCTCTACCGCATCAGTCTGGCTTGCCGTGGCCGTCCGAGTTTTCAGACAATCTTTACGACGATTCAGGCGCAGTTGGCCGATGTCTTTGCTTTTGATGCGGCCTATATTGCGCTGTGTGGCACGACCTCAGGCCAATTTCGCGCCGCCCTGCTTGTTGATGAAGATCTGAGTGAATTCCTCGAACAGATTGCCTATGGCCCCCTGACCGGCCAGATTATTCAGACCGGCCAGCCTTTGCTCTTTCGCGATCTGGTGGCCGAGCAGCATCCGCACCAGGCGCCCGATACCTTTGGTAACAACGCGAAACTCTCGCGCGCATGGATGGGTGTGCCCCTGCTGATCGACACGGCGGCGGTCGGCGTCATTTCGCTGCAGAGCTATCGCGTGGGCAACTACCGCCAGCGCGACCTCGATCTGCTGCAACGTATGGCCAATGTGATCGCGGTGGCGCTACAGAATGTAACGCTGCTCGAAAACCAGGCCAACTTGCAAGCCGCTTTGGAAGTGCAGATCACAGCGCGTACCGCCGAGTTGTCTACCTTGCAGGCGATTGCGGCGGGCCTGACCGAGCGTCAACCGCTGACGGTGATGCTCGAACGGGTGATCACGGAGGTGGTGCGCCTCTTTCGCCTTGATGCGGGCAATGTGCGCCTGATCGATTTCCAACGCGAGCAACTCGTTCTCTATGCCCAGCACGGCTTTCCGCCCGCCTACGCCGAACGTACTACCTACGTTGCCCTGGCCCACAGCCCCATTCGTGATGTAGTTACCAGTCGCCAGCCCCAGATAGTGACCCATGGTTGGCGTGAATTTTACCAACAAAGACAACTGCTCCTTGAGGTCTTTCCGCCCTTCGAGTGTTCGCTGGTGGTGCCGCTCGCTTTTGGTGATCGTGTCACCGGCACGCTGAGCCTCTTTGGCCTTACCTCCCGTTCCGCGTTTGAAGATCACGAGATTCGTCTGGCCCAGGCGGTGGCCTACCAGATCGCGGTGCTGATCGAAAATTCGCGCCTGCTTGATGAACGCGAACGCCAGATCGCTGAACTGGCCGCGCTTGGCCAGATCGGCCAAATCATGACCGCATCCTATGATCTCGATCAAATGTTTGAGGCGATCTATCAGGTCTTTTTGGAATTAACTAATGCGACGATCTTTTCGCTGCTGCTCTTCGATATTGAAAGTGAACTTATTACCAATGCAATTTTTGTTGAAGATGGCAAGTGGTTCTCACTCGACTTGGTGGGGCGTAAGCTGATCCCCAATTCGTTCAGTGATTGGATCATGCGCCAACGCGAGCCGTTGCTCTTCGATGACCTCATCGCCCAAACCGATGAAGTGGAACGGCGCGGCATTCATCCGCCGATGGTGGTCGAAGGGCCCCCGCCGCGCTCTTGGGTCGGTGTGCCCGTTGTCGCCCGCGACGGCGAAATGATGGGCGTCTTGATGCTCCAGGATCGCCGTCCCTACCGCTTCGACAACGGTACGATTGACTTTCTCAACCAGGTGACCAGCCACATCAGTTTGGGCGTGCAGAAGGTGCGTCTCTTCCAAGAGCGGGAGCGTCTGCTGCGCGAGACCCGTTCGCACGCCCGCGCCGCCGAGATGCAAGCCTATCGCATCGCGCTCGTCCACCGCATCAGCACGCTGCTCGCCTCCAGCCTTGATCTGCAAAACGTCCTCGATCTCGCTTCACGCGAACTAGTCCAACTCTTTGAGGTGGACCATTCCGGCACCGTGATCATCGAGAACGAAGAGCATGGCTATGTGGCCGCCGAGTACCCGCTGACTGGCGTAGTGGGCATGCCGCTCGATATGCGCGACAATGTGATTGTCAAACATACCAATGCCACCCGCCGTCCGGTGATCATTAGCGACTTTGATCACCA
>RSAS01000443.1 GCA_003934145.1 Candidatus Viridilinea halotolerans
GAACCCCTCCCCTTCAAGATGCTTTAAGCGTGCATGGCGGCGGGCGGCGAGCATGGCCGGCGGCATTGCCAGCGGAAAGCGCTTGGCGGGGTTGAAGTGGTCGCCTTGGTTGAAGACCATGTAGATCGCGGCTTGCAATTCCATTTCTGTGGGGGTGAAGAGCAGCGGAATGTACTCCTGTTTTTCGATGGCAATACCGTGCTCACCGCTGATCACGCCGCCTTCGGCAATGCTCTGCGTAAGCACGTCTTTGGCGATGGCGTGGGCGCGTTGCACCTGCTCAGGTTCACGGGGATCGTAGAGGAAAAGCGGGTGCAGGTTGCCGTCGCCGGCGTGGAAGACGTTACAGACCTCTACACCGTAGACGTGGCGCAAGCCCTCGATATATTCCAGCATCTTGGGCAGGCGCGTGCGCGGCACAACGGTGTCTACCAGCAGGTAGGCGGGCGCAAGGCGGCCAAGCGCACCGGCAAAGGCTTTGCGCGCTGTCCAGACGCGGGCCTGCTCTTCAGCAGTACGCGCAGGGCGCAGTTCAAAAGCGCCTTCGGCACGGCAGAGATCGAGAATCGCGCCCAAAAGCTCATCGAGACCATCTTCGACGCCATCCACCTCAATGATCAGCAGGGTTACGCCGGCTGCTTCGGGCAGACCGAGGCCATAGGCCCCGTTGACGGCGCGAATGCCGTGGTAGTCCATCACCTCCAGCGAAGTGGGCAGCGCCCCGGCGGCAATGACGCGGCTGACGGCGGAGGAGGCGGCGACGACGCTGGGGAAGAGCGCCATCACCACGCGCTTCGCTTCGGGCAGTGGCGTCAGGCGCACCAGCGCACGCGTCACGACGCCAAAGGTGCCCTCGTGCCCCACCACCAAGCCGGTGAGATCGTAGCCAGCCGCGTCGGGCACGCCGTCGCTCGTCCAGATGCACTGCCCATCGGGGCGTATCAATTCAACAGCGAGAATGTGATTAACGGTGACACCATACTTGAGACAGTGGGGGCCACCAGCATTCGTGGCGAGATTGCCACCGAGCGTACTGGCGCGTTGTGACGAGGGATCGGGGGCGAACTGGTAGCCCCAGGGCGCGAGGTGGGTGTTCAGGTCGCCATTAACCAACCCGGCACCAACGCGGGCGTAGCGCGAACGAAGATCGACCTGTTCGATGGCATTCATGCGCGCCGTACTGAGCACCATCCCGCCGCGCACCGGCACGGTTCCACCGGCGATGCCCGTCCCCGCGCCACGGGCGACCACCGGCAACCCAGCGGCAACAGCGAGCGCAACGGCTGCGGCGGCCTGCTGGGCATTGGCGGGCAGCACCACCACCTCAGGCGCACGGGCCACGAGCATACTCGCATCGGCGTCATAGGTCGCCAAAGCATCAGGGTCGGTAACCACCGCATGGGGGCCGAGCAGTTGGATAAGGGCAGCAATGAGTTGGGGATGTTCCATACGTTCTTCGCAATAAGCTCACGCAAAGCCGCAAAGCCGCAAAGGATTGCGCACCTACGCCAAAAGCTTTGCGCCTTTGCATCTTTGCGTCAAAAAACCCGTCCTACTTGAAAAGCGTTGGAGCATGGCCCCAACCCCAAATCTACACCACAAACCGACCAGGGTTCAAAAGCTGATCAGGATCAAATTCCTGCTTGATGCGCTGCATCAAGTGCAGATTCGTAGGCGCTGCGCCCCAGATGGGGAGTTCGGCGGCGAGGTGGGGCGGCGCGGCGATAAGCGTAAGTTGGGGTTGGACAGCGAGCGCAGCGCCATGCCATGCGCGTTGGGCGTCCTCGCTGCCAACGAGACGCAGGTAGGCGACGCCGTTCATGGCGCGGGCGGCGATGCGCAGGGCGAGGTTGTGTTGGATGGCCAAGTTGCGCAACTGCGCCAGCGTCGCCGCGAGATCGGCGGGGAGACAACTGAGGCGCAGGGCCAACTCGTTCTCCCCCAGTTTCTTGGGATGGGCTAGATTGCAGAGATCGTCCCAGGCAAAACTGTGACCCGGTTCGGGGTAGCGCACCACTTGGAGCGCACCGGCCTGCGTCGCCAGCGCGGCCAACGCCTGCACATGGCGCTCGACGGCGGCGGGCAACCCTTCGGTGCGCACCAACAGCGTGATACCGGGCGTTTGCCCGTCAGCGGCCCAGCCCTCAAGGTACTCGACCGCCGCTAGGCTCAGATTGCTCGCCCGGATCGCTGCGGCCAGCGCAAAAGCGGCCTGGGGCTGGGCAAAGAAGCATGTGAGCGTACTGGCGGCACGGGGGCGGGGCAGCAGTTTGAAGTTGGCGGAGACAATCACGCCGAACGCGCCGAGGCTACCCAGGTAGATTTTCATCATGTCGGTGCCGCTCACGTTTTTTACCAGCATGCCGCCCGCTTTGGCGATACGGCCAGTCGCTTCGACCACCCGAATGCCAATCAGCAGATCGCGGGCGGTGCCGTAACCCAAGCGACGCGGGCCATCCACTCCCGTAGCGAGAATACCGCCAAGCGTGCCGCGCTTCGCCCAGGGCGCATCAAGCGGCAGCATCTGCTGGTGGCTGGCAAGGGTCTGATCGAGCGCAGCCAGGGTCATGCCCGCCTCAACCGAGATAGTCAGATCAGCGGGATTGTAGATCAGCACGCGATGCATACGCTTGGTGGTAACAACAACGAAGCTGTCAGCCGCCACAGGCCGTCCCCAGAGTTGACGTGTGCCCCCACCCCAGGGCACCAGCGGCACTTTCGCCCCATTGCAGAGCGCCACCACCTGCGCCAACTCCTCGGCACTGCCCGGGGCAACGACAAAGGCGGGCGTTTGTCCGTGAATGGCATAGGGTGCCGTGGTGCTACTCAGATTGGACGCCCCCAGCGTTTCAGCAATCTGGCGCTGGAGCAGGGAAATACGCATAGCCTATCTTTCAAGCCACTGCGGGTAGGGAGTTGTTGAGTGTACAAGGTAGTATGCGCCATCACGTGCGTAGCGTCAACCGCCCCGGGGCGGTTGACGCGCACCTCCGGTGAGTGTCTTGGGGCTTCGCCCCAAACCCCATTTCTTGTTGCAAAGTGGCGGCGAAGCCGCCACTTTGCAACAAGGAGGGTTTTTCGGGGGAG
>RSAS01000180.1 GCA_003934145.1 Candidatus Viridilinea halotolerans
CGGGACGCGGGACGCGGGACGCGGGACGCGGGACGCGGGACGCGGGACGCGGGACATGGATTGTAGGGATGCCCTAGACGGCCCTCACCCCCCTACCCCCTCTCCCACGTTGTGGGAGAGGGAGCGAAGGTATTGAGATTCTTGGTTACGTTAAAAGAATCGACTCAGATCTATGCTCACCCCCCAAGAGATCGCCATACGCGCCAGCCGCGCCTACCCATCCCTGCTGCGTGCGTGGCTGCGCGGCGAGCCATTTAGCCCCCTCGATCTCCCGGCGGGTGCGCCTCCCACCGACTACCGCAGCCTTGAACGCGCGGTTGCCGTGTTGCTTGAGGGAGCCAAAACAACGCCGGGTTACGGCTACACGGTTGAGTTGCAGACACGCACCCTGCGTAAGCATGGCCAACAGTCTATTCCGGTACGCATTCGGATCGAATCTGCCGAAGATCTGCTTCAACTTGCGGGCAAGCATGCGGAGTTTGCGGCCTTTGTGGCTGATGTGGCCCTGATCCGCGCAAGTTTGCCCGCGTTAGAGCCATGGCTGCAAGAGCATGCGCAGCATGTGATCGCCAAACATGGCCTATGGCCGGAGTTATTGCAAGTTTGCAGCTATTTTTGTGCCAATCCACGCCCCAATCTTTACATACGCGAACTACCGATTGCGGTGCATACAAAATTCATTGAACAACAGACCGCCATTCTCACCCGCCTACTTGATGCGCTGCTTCCGTCGGAGGCGCTTAATGCCGATGCTAAAACGTTCGAGCGGCGCTATGGGCTACGTTACGCCGAGCCGCTCGTGCGGCTGCGCCTGCTCGACCCAACGCTACGCGAGCGCCTGGGGCTGCCCTTCACCGACATCGCCGCGCCACCGAGCGCACTCGCCACCCTGCCCGGTGCTGACTTGGACTGCATCATTGTCGAGAACAAACAGATCCTGCTCACTCTACCACCCATGGCGGCGACCATTGCCCTTTTCGGGGGCGGCTTCCAAGTTGAATTATTACAAGAACTCCCCTGGCTCCACCAGTGTCGCATCAGGTACTGGGGCGATCTTGACGCTCAAGGCTTCCAGATCCTCGCCCGGCTACGCGGACTCTTCCCCCACGCCGTCGCGCTCATGATGGATGCCGCGACGCTAGAGACCTTCCACGAATTCACCGTAGCGGGCACACCAACCGCCGCGCACCACCCCCTGCCCCACCTCACCCCCGACGAGCAGGCGCTCTACGCCAACCTGATCCGCTCGAACCTGCGCCTAGAGCAAGAGCGCATCGGGCATCAGTATGCGTTACGCTGCTTACGTGGGTAAGGGTTACGTCAAAGTCACCTCCGGTGGGGGTTCGGGGGAGGCAAAGCCTCCCCCGAAGCCCCAACGACTTTGACGTAGCCCTATTCCAAAGGGGGGCTACGCACTTGATATGCTATAGTAGCTCGGCTACAATTTTTCTGTGGCGTGGTGGCGCAGCCGCCATCACACCACAAAAAGGAGACCTTGCAATGTCCACGACGTACGGCAGCACATATATGCCCCAGGATGTCCCAGGGCCGCAGGCACGGGCGCTGATTGAGCGCGACGGGCAGGTGTTGGCCCCCGTGGGCCGCGTCTATCCGTTGGTGGTAGATCACGCAGCGGGCTGCGAAGTCTGGGATGTGGATGGCCAGCGCTACCTTGATATGAACGCGGGCATTGCGGTACTCGCCGCAGGCCACTGCCATCCGCGGCTGACCAAAGTGGCCACAGAGCAATTGAACCGCTTTACGCATATGGCCGGAACCGATTTCTACAACGCGCCCATGGTGCAAGCCGCCGAGAAACTGGTTGGCCTAATGCCCACCACACACGACTGGCAGGTCTTCTTTACCAACAGCGGCACCGAAGCGGTCGAGGCCAGCATCAAACTGGCGCGCTACGTAACCAAACGACAAAACATAATTGCTTTTTATGGTGCTTTTCATGGTCGTTCGTACGGAAGTCTTGCGCTCACCGCCTCCAAGCCGCGCCAGCGCGAGGGCTTCTTCCCTATGTTGCCCGGCAGTTTCCACGCTTTGTACCCCAACTGCGGGCGCTGTCCGCTCAATTTGCGCCATCCCGACTGTGCCCTCGCCTGTCTCGATTTCATCGAAAATACCCTCTTTCGTTGTACCACGCCGCCAGCGGAGGTGGCAGCGATCATTTTGGAGCCGATTCAGGGCGAAGGGGGTTACGTGGTGCCGCCGCTGGGAGCTCTGGCCAAACTACGCGAGATCTGCGACCGCCACGGGATTCTGTTGATCTGCGACGAGGTGCAGAGCGGCGTAGGGCGTACTGGCAAGATGTGGGCCTTTGAACACGAAGGGATCGTGCCCGACATTGTGGCCTCGGCGAAGGGCTTGGGCGGCGGGTTGCCCATCGGGGCCATGATTGCGCGCCGCGAACTGGCCAGCCGCTGGGAACCCGGCGCTCACGGCAATACCTATGGCGGCCACGGTGTCACCTGCGCCGTCACCCACGAGTTGCTCTGCATGGTCGAAGAGGAACTCATGGCTAACGCCGCCAGGGTTGGTAGCTACCTGATGGAACGGCTCAGCGCCCTCCAGAGCCGCTTCCCGGTGATCGGCGCGGTGCGCGGGCGTGGCCTGATGATCGGCGTCGAGTTTATCGAGCCAACCACCGGCGCACCCGCTGGCGCACTAGCCAACGAAATCATGGTCGAATCCTTCCGCAAAGGGCTGCTCGTGCTCACCTGCGGCAACTCAACCATCCGCTTCTGCCCACCGCTCATTATCACCACTGCCCAGGCCGACGAGGCGGTGGAACGCTTTGCGTTGGCGATTGGGGCGGTTTCAGGGTAAATTGGGGCAAGCCCCCGAAAAGCTCTTTTTGTGCTATTTTGGCGGCTTCGCCGCCAAAATAGCACAAAAAGAGTTTTTCGGGGGAGGCGAAGCCTCCCCCGAACCCCCACCCAGCGGGGGCGTGGCCCCCGATGAATCTCCCCGCCCGGCGGGGGCGCGGGGGCCACGCCCCCGCACACATCCCCGCCCGGCGGGGGTTTAAGGGCGGACAGAAAACGTGTGCGCCCCCTTCTGGAATCGC
>RSAS01000386.1 GCA_003934145.1 Candidatus Viridilinea halotolerans
GTGGCTTGCGGAGCAACTGCTCTGTCCGCCCATGAACCTGCAAGCGGAAGGGGGGACAGGGGTTGAGGGGCATTTTACCCCGCCATCGCGCGCAGGCGCGCAATGCGCTCTTCGGTCTGGGGATGGGTGCGAAAGAGGTTGCCAAGGCCACCAACGAGCGGGTTGATGATGTAGAGGTGCGAGGTTGCGGGGCTGGCTTGCATAGGGACGCGGCCAGCAGCCCACTCCAACTTCTCGAGGGCGCTGGCGAGGGGCAAGGGATCGCCGAGGATCTGAGCACCACCGGCATCGGCGAGGTACTCACGCGAGCGCGAGATGGCCATCTGGATGATCATCGCCGCGATGGGCGCAAGGATCATCATCAGCACGCCACCCACCATTTCACCCATGCCGCCGCCATCATCCTCATCATCGCTGCCACCAGTGAACGCGGAGAAGACCATGCTCCACATCGCCATGTCGGCAATCATTGTCACTGCGCCGGCAATCGTGGCCGCAATACTGGAGATCAGGGTATCGCGGTGCTTAATGTGCGCCAACTCGTGAGCGACAACGCCGGCCAACTCGTCACGGGTAAGTAGGCGGGTAATGCCCGTCGTTACCGCAACGGCACCCTTCGCGGGGCTGCGTCCGGTCGCAAAGGCATTGGGCGTCTCGCTCTCGATAATGTAGACGCGGGGCTTAGGAATCTCGGCACGGACGGAGAGGACTTCGACCATCTCGTGCAGTTCAGGCGCCTCTTCAGGTGTTACCTCTTGGGCGCCGCTCATACGTAGCGCCAGCGAGTCGGAGAACCACCAAGCGCCCATATTCATCGCCAGCGCAAAGACGAGAGCGATCATCATGCCCACTTGGCCGCCCAAGGCGCCGCCAATCACCACGAACAGACCCGTAAGACCAGCCAGGAACATGGTCGTTTTTACTGTGTTCCAGATCATATATGTACCTCATAGATATGGGGGCGGCGGTTTCACCGCCTCCCTACGTACTAAGCTTAGGGCTGCTGCCCTAAAACCCGCTGGGGTTTTAGATGTCTTCGCCCCCAAAGGCTCCCTGGGGGAAGCTTTTGCGGGGGCCATGCCCCCGCACCCCCTCCGGAGGGGGTGATGCTTGGGGGCCATGCCCCCGCCCCCCCTCCGGAGGGGGTGATGCTTGGGGGCCATGCCCCCGCACCCCCTCCGGAGGGGGTGATGCTTGGGGGCCATGCCCCCGCCCCCCCTCCGGAGGGGGTGATGCTTGGGGGCCATGCCCCCGCACCCCCTCCGGAGGGCTTAACCTGATAGGTCCCAAACCCTCATATGGGGGTGTGCGCGAGAACCAAGCTCATACGCACAACCTTCCCACAATGTCAGATAGTGAAAGTATAGCAAGGATGCCAGGGTTTGCTTAGGGCGCGGATACCCCGCCAGGGAGGGAAAAATTTCACCAATCACAACACATCAGGCGGCGGCACCAAGCCGCGCTGCACGGCGACAATCGCGGCCTGGGTGCGGTTATTGACGCCCAGCTTTTGAAAAATCTCACTCAAGCGATTACCCACCGTCTTTTCAGAAAGGCTCAGTTTGAGCGCAATGGCCCGATTGTCGTCACCTTGGGCGACAAGCGCCAAGATGTCGCGTTCACGCGGGGTGAGCAGATCGGCGCTTGCGGTGGTCGTTTCGCTGCGGCGCAGCAGATCAAGCACGCGCGCTGCGGCGCTACCCGCGAGGGCGGCTTCGCCGCGGTGGACTACGCGGATGGCTTCGATCAACTCGCTCGCATCGGCATCCTTGAGCAAGTAGGCATTTGCTCCCGCCCGCAGTGCCTCCAGCACCGTGCGTTCGTCGCGGTGCATCGTCAGGACAATCGTGCGGGTGGATGGGCTCAGCGCCGCAATCTGGCGCGCCGCCTCAATGCCCGTCAGCCCTGGCATCGAAATGTCGAGCAGGGCAATATTAGGCTGTTGGGCCTGGGCTTGGGCCACCGCAGCCAAACCATCGCTCACTTCGGCCACCACGCGGAAGCCGCCTTTGCGTTCTAGGAGTTCACGGAGCCCTTGGCGGAACATTGTATGATCATCAGCGATGAGAAGCGTGATTGGTGTTTCCATGTGTCACCTTCGGTGGGGATTTGGGGGCTGTTGGGGGCCTTCGGCCCCCAACAGCCCCCAGGATAAAGGATTTTCGGGGGCCATGCCCCCGAACCCCCGTCGGGCGGTGAAGCCGCCGTAGCCCAAGAGGGAATGTCTGGGACTTGCCCCTACCCCCTATCCCCTATCCCCTACCATCTAAATCCATCGGCGGCAACTCCGCCAGGCTACCCAAGCCAAACTGTTGCAGGAAGGTCGGCGTGGTCGCATAGAGAATCGGGCGGCCTAGTGTTTCAAGGCGTCCCGCTTCGCAGATGAGATCGCGGGCGAGGAGGGCCCGAACGGTGCCGCTGCTATCAACGCCACGCACAGCATCAACCTGAGCGCGGGTCAAGGGTTGGCGATAGGCAATGATCGCCAGCACCTCTAATGCAGCAGACGAGAGGCGCCCACTCGTTTGCACGCCCAAGAAGCGCGCAAGCGCCGCCGCCGACTCGGGGGCACTCACCAGTTGCACCTGGTCGCCGTGGCGTTGCAAGCGCACGCCGCGCCCCACGTAGAGCGCGGCAAGCTCATCAAGCGCCACACGCAGCGCCGCCTCGTCCACCTCCAACGTTTGCGCCAACTGCCGCACCGTCACCGGCTCACCGGCGACAAAGAGCAGACTCTCGACCAACTGCCCCAAGCTTGGTTGGGGCAGCGGGGGGGGCATGGCAGGAAGGGTGGGTTGTTCGGGAAGAGACATAATACCAGTTACGAGTGATGAGTGACGAGTGACAAGTAGAGTGTGACTCATAGCATGGTTCATAACCACGTTACAGTTTGACGTCACGCAGCGCTTTCTGATGCGCTCGACCTGATACCTGACACCTAAAGCCTGACACCTGAAACCTTGCCTTGCAGATCAAACAACCAAATCAAGCGGCAGATCAGCAATATCACGGAGGCGTTTGCCATCAATCATCGTATTGAGCAGGTCTTCCGCATCGCTATAACCCA
>RSAS01000268.1 GCA_003934145.1 Candidatus Viridilinea halotolerans
GCTCCCCGTTTGATTCTGGTTTCGGTTCTGATTCTTTATCTGACTGACTATAGTAACATCTTGGCCTACCACCAGGCAAGCCTGCCCGGCATGGCCGCTACGGCTCCAACGCCGCCGGTAGCGATCCCCCATGCGGGAAGCCTGTTGCTCTTCATGAGCGACCACTTCGTCTATGTCAATGATCTTAAAGCGCACTACAGCGCCTCGGTGCGTATGCAGCGCGCCTACGCCGAGTGGCAACGGCGCGTGCGTGGCGTCTATGCCGATCCGGCGCGCGAGTTTTGCCTCCAGACCGGCTACATCCACTTTGTGCGCCTCTTTTTTGCCCGCGTCTGCGAGGATCACCACCTGATCGAACGCCGCCTCTCCAATGGCCCCTTCGACCAGTTTGACGCCTACCGCCAGGCGCTGCTCCACGGCGTCAGTGATGTCTATGCGCGTTTGCTCCACGAGAGCTACGAGCGGGCGACGTTGATCTACCATAATTTCTTTAGTCGCGCTGATCTTTACGACTGGTTTCAGATCGATGAGCGTAGCATCTTGGGCATTTTGGCGCTGCTCAATCGCTACGACCTGAGCCAACTCGATTTTGACCTGCTGGGCAATATCTATAACGAGGGCTACATCGAAGAGCAGCGGCGTAGCGAACATGGCCAATTCTATACACCCCATGCCGTCGTGCAGTACATGGTCAACAGCCTGAATCTCTTTCCGCAGCGGGCACCCAACGCGAGCCACCCGCTGACGGCGGCGGAGCGGGCGAGTGTGGAATACAGCGTGATCGATCTCTCCTGCGGCAGCGGCTCCTTCCTCGTCGAGATTGCCGGGCGCAAGGCGGTGATTTTGCAGCGCATGGTGAACGAAGGGCTGATCAAGCCCGAAGAGGCCATCGAACGCATCGTCGAAACCATTGCCGGTATCGATCTCAGCCCCTTCGCCTGCTACTTAGCCGAGATCAACCTGATGATGCGCTGCCTGCCCTTCCTGCGCACCACCCACAACGGCAGCCTGCGTTTGCAGAGCATCAAGCGCACCCACATCTACTGCGGCGACGCCATCGAGCCGACGCTGCGCGAGCGGGTGGATTTTCATATGGGCAAAGACGAAGCCGCCCTGCAGATCAGCCTGCGTGATCGCAGTGCGCGACCGGTGCGCGTCTCCGAGGAGGAGCGGTTGCTTCAGGCGCTCAAGAACCAGAAAGCGATCCCTGGACGGCTCATGGCGGGCAAGACCGGCTTCGACGTCGTGCTTGGCAACCCGCCCTACGTCAAAGCCAACGAAAGCGCCGCACAGAGCATCTACCGCGACCGGATCCGCAGTTGGGGCATCTACACCCTGCGCGACAAATGGGATCTCTTTGTCCCCTTTGTCTACCGCAATCTCGCCTTTCTCGCCGAAGGGGGCTGGCTCATGCTGCTAACCACCAGCGCGGTTGAGAGCGAAGGCTACGCGGCGCAACTACGCTCCGACCTGCTCAACTTCTGGGTTGACCAAGTAGACTTCTTCCCCAAACTGCAACTCTTTGGCAAATATGTAGGGGTAACCAATACGATTTTTCAGGTGCAGAAGCGGCCCGGCCCCAACCCAGCGGTGCGGCGGCGGCTCCACCGCAGCGTCACGCTCGACACCTACGAAGAGCGCCCGATGGATCAGGCGCAAGGGCCAGAGGCGATCTTCCGCATCAACTACCGCCCGCCACCCGCTGGGGTGACGACCGGCTGCATTCCTCTGTGCGCCATTGCTTACATTGGGACGGGCCTAGAGGCACACAGCCATGAGCGTCACGGCAGGCGCGTACATGGCAAACGGGTGCTCGCCTTTGATCTGGAAGCCAGCTTTCGCAGCAGCCTAGAAGGGCTGCCGCCAAGCGAAGCGGCCCACTTCAGCGACCGGGGCGTGCTAGGGGCCGAAGTCAAGGATTACCACCTGACGCGCAAGCGCTTCGTGGCTTACGACCACATGAAGGGTCAGATGCGGCGCAAACGCATCCCCGAACTCTTCCGCACACCCGCAAAGCTCCTGCTAGGCGAAACCTCAGGCGGCTACTACGACACCGAACACCTCTTCGCCAACCACAGCGTGCAGGTGGTGGTGCCTTGGCACCGGCTGCACCTTGAAGAGTGCGGCGTGCAGAAGGTACGCCAGAACTCGATGCTGCTCGCGGGCTACAACGATCTCGACACCATCGCCCAAGCTTTCGATCTGCGCTACATTCTCGCGGTGATCAACAGCCGCTACATGCGCGACTACTTGCTGGCCAATCAGGCCCAAGGCACCCGCGAGGGGCGCATCTACCCCGATGTCTGGAAGTTGCTGCCGGTGAAGGTCGTTGCGCCTGCCGTGCAAGCCGACATTGGCCAGATGGTTGAGGAGCTCCAAACCCTGCACAGCGACTTGCAGGCCATCCGTGAAGCGTGCGACATCGTTGCGCGTTGGCGGCGCGAAGGGCGGCTGACGGGCAAACTGAGCGACCACCTGATCAGCGGCGTACTCACCGTCAACGGGCCACTCGACCAGACGCGCAAGAGCCGCTACGAGCGCGAGGGGCTACACCTGTTGCTCTTCGAGCAGCACGGCCTCGCGGTGAGCGACGCGACGGCCACACCGCTACTCGACTACATCTGCTGGTACTGCAACGAAATCAACCCGGCGCTACGCGGCTACCCGTGGGCCATGCTGCGTAGCCAGATCGAGCTACCGGCAAACCTGAGCGCCCTTGCCAGCTTCATGGGCGAAGTCGCGGCCCTACAGCAAGAGCGCAACACCGCTATTGAACGCATCGCCGCCAAACGCGCCAGCATCGAAGCGGCAGTCGTCGCCGCCTACGAACATGGCGCTGACCATGAACGCTGGCAGACGTTGCAGGGGCTACGACAAGGTTCGTAAATCAAAACTTGTGGGAAGGGGGCGCGAGGGAACCAGGTTCCCTCGCATCCTGCCACCGTCCGGCGGGGTATGGCCCCATGCCCCAATACGTTTCAAATAAGACCTCACAGGTCTGCCCTGCCGCATTGGGATGCCGTCATGAAAGACCTGTGAGGTCTGCGCTCGTCCTTATTTGA
>RSAS01000448.1 GCA_003934145.1 Candidatus Viridilinea halotolerans
TCCCCTTCCGGCGGGGTTTAAGGGGCCGCAGGCCCCTTACGTTCATGCGCATGGGAGGCGCAGCCTCCCCCGCAAAACACTTCTTATTGCGTGTGGGCGGCACAGCCGCCACACGCGCAACAAAAAACAACTAAAGGAATACAACCATGAGTACCCTGACAGCCCAAGCGGCGCCTTTTTTGGAATACCTAGAGCAGTGGTACGCAGCCTTGCCTGCTGGCGATCTGGCGGCAATTGTTGGCAGCCAACCAGAGCGCGTAGCGCTGATTTCGGTGGACATAATAAATGGTTTTTGCAAAGAGGGGCCGTTGGCCGGGCCGCGCGTGGGCGCGTTGGCGGCACCGGTGGCCGACATCTTCACGCGGGCGTATGCGTTAGGCGTACGCAATCTCGTACTGACCCAAGATACCCACAGCCCCGACACACCCGAGTTTACGGCCTATCCGCCTCACTGCCTCGCCGGAACGACGGAGAGCGAGACGGTAGTGGAGTTGCGCGACCTACCCTTTGCCGAGCAGTTTGTCACCATTCCTAAGAACTCGCTCAGTTCCCACTTGGGCACGAATTTTGGCGCATGGCTCGCCGAGCGCCCGCAGATCGACTCCTTCATCATCATCGGCGACTGCACCGATCTCTGCATCTACAGCGCCGCCATGCACCTACGCCTCGAAGCTAATGCGCTCAACCTCGCACGCCGCGTGATCGTCCCCGCCGCCAGCGTAGACACTTTCGACACGCCAGTGTCCATCGCCCGCGAGTTGGGCATTATGGCCCACGACGGTGATCTGCACCACAAGCTCTTCCTGCACCACATGGCCCAGAATGGCGTGGAGGTGGTGGGCGGACTCTAGGCACAGAGGGCGGTAATGCGCGGGAACTTGGTTTCCACGCATTACCACAATGATCGCCGTGAGCCCCACGATTTTGAAGATGTCGCGCTGCTACCGTTGCTTGCCGACACGATTGCGCATGCCGAGAGCGTTGAGGATGTGCGGGCGTGGCTCGTGAACAGGATCGGCAAACGAGAGGGATGAGCAGCTTCGGGACATGAAAAAAGGGTTAAGATTTTGTACGTAGGGCGTGCGCGGGAACGGAATTCCCGCGCACGCCCTTTCCTTTTCTGTGCTGCGCTGGTTATGCCCGTTTGCTACAATGTCCTCGTTACCGGCGATGCCAATTTTATTGGTTGCCATAGCGCAATGGTTTGTTAGAGTTGGTTCATAGCGCTTTTATCGTTCACAGATTTTTATAACGAAATCTGTGCTGTTTAAGGATCATCTCGATGCGTAGCCCTTATCCGGATGCCAGTGTCGCTGCCCCTTTTATGGCCTATACGCAGCAACGTCGTGCGCTCTACGACGCTATCGCTGCCCGTGCAGATCGTGAAACTCCCCATTGGCGCCGTACCTACCATCAGCGGATGAGCGCGGTTTATCGCTTTCTGGTGCCCCCCGGTCAGCGTGTGCTTGAGCTTGGATGTAGCGAAGGCGATCTCCTTGCTGCGTTAGCGCCGAGCTATGGCGTGGGCGTTGATTTCTCGCGGCAGATGGTTGAGCGTGCCGCCCAACGCTATCCCCCCCTCCATTTCGTCCAAGCCGATGTGCATGATTTGAGTCTGCAAGGGCCATTTGATGTCATTATTTTGAGCGATCTGGTGAATGATCTCTGGGATGTCCAAAAGGTGTTCCAGCAAATGCTGCCCCTTTGCATGCCGCGCACACGCATCATTATTAACAGTTATAGCCATGTTTGGGAAAAGCCATTGAGCATCGTGCGCAGCCTGGGCTTGGCGCGTCCCCAGTTGCAGCAGAATTGGCTCACCGTTGACGATCTTGCGGGCCTGCTCAGCCTTGCGGATTACGAAGTGGTGCGCAATTGGCAAGAGGTGCTTTGGCCACTGCCCACGCCTGGCCTTGCGGAAGTGGCGAACAAATTCCTCGTAAAGACGTGGCCCTTGAATCAGTTCGCGCTGACCAACTTCATTGTGGCGCGTCCGATGGGCGCCTTGGCGCAACGCCCGACTGAGCCAACGGTTGCGATTGTCATTCCGGCGCGCAACGAGGCGGGCAATGTGCCAGCGATCTTTGCGCGTACCCCGCAACTGGGGGCCGGCACCGAGCTTATCTTTGTGGAAGGCCACTCTAAGGACAATACCTATGAGGCGCTGGCCCAAGCGATCCAGGCGCACCCCGAACGTAACTGCACCCTGCTACGCCAGAGCGGGAAGGGCAAAGGTGATGCCGTGCGCGCTGGTTTTGCTGCCGCCAAAAGCGACATCCTGATGATCCTTGATGCGGATCTCACTATGCCCCCCGAAGATTTACCGCGCTACTACGAACTTCTCTGTAGCGGCAAGGCCGAATTTGTCAATGGCGTGCGCCTGGTCTACCCAATGGAGCAAGAAGCGATGCGTTTTTTGAACTTGCTCGGCAACAAGTTCTTCAGTCTCGCCTTCTCGTACCTGCTCGGCCAGCCGATTAAAGACACCCTCTGTGGCACCAAGGTGCTCTGGCGCGACGACTACCTGCAGATCGCCCGCAACCGCGCCTACTTCGGCGACTTTGATCCGTTTGGCGACTTTGACCTGATCTTTGGCGCTGCACGCCTGAACCTCAAAATCCGTGATCTACCGATTCGCTACCGCGAGCGCATCTACGGCTCGACCAATATCAACCGCTGGCGTCATGGCCTGTTGCTGCTGCGCATGACCGCCTTTGCCGCCGGGCGTATGAAGTTTGTGTAGGACGTGCTATAGGGTGATCTGCACTATTTTTCGTCGGGGTATAGTTCACTATACTTCGACATCCTCAAACAATCCACAAAGATCAGCAGAAATAATTGAGGTGGTTAATGTCTGATTCGTCGATGTCAGAAAAACGTTCTGCACACGAAGTTGCTCACGGGCGCTTTCTTGCCGAGAACGACGCCGAAGCAATCTGGGGTTGGGGTACTCCGGCAGGGCAACTGCGAGTGGCTCGCCGGGGGCGCTTGATAGCCCATGGTGCTGCGCTTTGCACAGGTAAGTTGGTGCTTGAGATAGGTTGCGGCA
>RSAS01000796.1 GCA_003934145.1 Candidatus Viridilinea halotolerans
TGCAATGCGATTCCAGAAGGGGGCGCACACGTTTTCTGTCCGCCCTTAAACGCCGCACGGGGGGGGGCTTTGTCGGGGGCCAGGCCCCATGCGTGCATTAACTTAGGCTTGGGGATGCCCCAAAACCCGCTGGTAGTAGGCGCTTTAGCGCCGTCCAAGGGCTGCTTACGGGGCTAAAGCCCCTACTACGAACCACGTTCGTGGGCTTAAGTTAATGCGTATGGGGCATGGCCCCCGTCCCCCCGCCGCACGGGGGGCTTTGTCGGGGGCTAGGCCCCCGTCCCCCCGCCGCACGGGGGGCGTTGTCGGGGGCTAGGCCCCCGTCCCCCCGCCGCACGGGGCTTGCCCTCATGAACATCAAGTTAAGCCCACGAGCAAGGTTTGTAGTAGGCACTAAAGCGCCTACTACAAGCGACTTACGGCGCTAAAGCGCCTACTACAAGCGAAACTCAGCGGCGCAGCCGCTTTCTAGAAGGATACGTGCGGGGACATGGTTCCCGCGCATCCTCCCATAAAACCCGGGGGGTGGCCCCCACACCCTCGCCGTAAGGCCTAAACTAGAGGAGACACTATGGCTCGCTCAACCCTTGTATTAACACCAGCCCAACTGCAAGAGTTACGCGGCATGCTGGCCCAGGTCGCACAACAGGCCGATGTGCGTTGCGCTTTTTTGGGTGACCTGAGCGGCCAGGATATTGTGAGTTGGAATGATCAGCGCGTGAACGTGGACATGGGCAGTGTCGCCGCCCTCGCGGCGGGTGACCTCATGGCCACGATTGAGATTGGACGCATGCTTGGTGGTTCCCGTTCATGCAACCTCGTCGTGCAGGAGCATGACGAGCTGACGATCCTGGTTGCCCGCGTCGGTGAGGCGCTGCTGCTGCTGCTTGCCACTGCCCGCGATGTGCCGTTGGGTTGGTCGCGTTTGGCCATCAAGCGCCTGATTGACCGCATCCTGCCGATTGTTGGCAAGGCGGCTATGGTTCCCCCGCCCCAAGCGGTCAATGAGGATTTCGAGCGTTCGTTCAGCACGCAGCTTGATGCAATCTGGTAGAGGTACGCTGTGTTTATAAACTGGGCACTTGGCGAACTTAACCTGAAGATTGTCTACTACGGTGCCGCCCTGTGTGGCAAAACCACCAATCTTCAATTCATTCACGCCCGCACGCCTGCCAATCTGCGCGGCCAACTCATCTCGCTCAAGACGCGTGAGGAGCGCACGTTGCTCTTCGACTTCCTGCAACTTGAGATGGGTAGAGTGAACAACCTCAAACCCAAGTTCAAACTCTACACCGTGCCGGGCCAGGTCTACTATGCCGCTAGTCGCCGCCTTATTCTTCAAGGTACCGACGGCGTCGTCTTTGTGGTCGATTCCCAAGCCGGACGCCTCGCGGAGAACCAAGAGGCGTGGTACACCATGGAGCAGCATCTGATTGAGTTGGGTGAAAACTTGAGTACCTTCCCGATCATTGTGCAACTCAACAAACGCGACATCCCCTATGTCATGTCGGTGAATGAGCTGAAACGCCAACTCGACCTACACAATCGCCCCATTTACGAAGCCTCGGCGCTTAAGGGCAACGGTGTCTTCGACACGCTCAAGGCCGCCATGAACGCCGTCGTGGCCCAAGTGCGGCGGGCGGCGTGATGGGGGTGGGCTAGCCCCTTTACAGTTTGCCGCGTGGGGGTGCGGGGGCATGGCCCCCGCAGAATTCCCCCCTTCCGGCGGGGTTTAAGGAGCCGCAGGCCCCTTACGTTCATGCGTATGGGCGAAGCCCCCCCTTAATCTACGTCAAGCCAACGACTGGCGCTCTCAGTGTTGTACTGAAGGGATGCCCGTCGTTTTTTTGTTGTTGAGGAGGTTGTTATGCGCCGTTCGTTCATCGTCTTGTTCGCGTTCGCCCTCGCCATGCTGCTGGCCGCGTGTGGTGGTGCGCCTGCGGCGCAAGCGCCCACTAGTCCACCTGTGTCTACCGGCGCAACGTCAGAGATCACCCGCCCGATACCAACAGATGTTCCCGTTGTGGCGCCAACAGAGACTGCCTTGAGTGGTCAACTCATCGTCTTCGCGGCGGCCTCGCTCACCGACGCCTTTGAGGCGGTGGCCACTGCCTTTGCAGCGGAAAACCCTGGGGTTGAAGTGGTCTACAACTTTGCCAACTCACAGCAACTCGCTACCCAAATCGGCGAGGGTGCCCCTGCCGATGTCTTTGCCTCGGCCAACATTGCGCAGATGAACGCCGCGCTTGCGAGTACGCGGGTAATCAGCGGCAGCGAACGCACCTTTGTCCGCAACCGGTTGGTGGTGATCACCCCCGCCGATAATCCGGCGGCCATTGCCATGCTGCAAGACCTCGCCCGCCCTGGGGTCAAGCTCATTCTTGCCGACGCGGTGGTGCCGGTAGGCCAGTACAGCCTAGAATTTTTGGCCAAGGCCAGTTTGTTACCTGAATACACTGAGAATTTCAGCCCAACGGTGTTGGCCAACGTGGTGAGTTTTGAGAATACGGTGCGCTCAGTACTGACCAAGATCGTCTTGGGCGAAGGTGATGCCGGGATTGTCTATAGCACCGATGCCGCGCTTGATGCCGACAGCGTGTTGCAGATCACGATCCCTGACGAACTGAACGCGATCGCCAACTACCCGATTGCCCCCCTTGCCGACAGTGCCAACCCCGCGTTGGCCCAGGCGTTTGTTGACTACGTTCTCGCGCCCGAGGGTCAGCAGATTCTCGAACAGTATGGTTTCATCGTTAATCCGTAAGGGATGGGGATTTGCCTTCCGGCGGGGGGATTCTGCGGGGGCCATGCCCCCGCGCCCCCGCCCGGGCGGGGGGATTCTGCGGGGGCCATGCCCCCGCGCCCCCGCCCGGAAGGAGCGCTTTTTCGGGGCCATGCCCCCGCGCCCCCGCCCGGAAGGAGCGCTTTTTCGGGGGCATGGCCCCCGCGCCCCCGACCGGGCGGGGGGATTCTGCGGGGGCCATGCCCCCGCGCCCCCGCCGGTTTAAGGGCGGACAGAACATTCGCTCGGCAAGTCACGGATAGGTG
>RSAS01000112.1:0-6166 GCA_003934145.1 Candidatus Viridilinea halotolerans
TCCCCTTCCGGCGGGGTTTAAGGGGCCGCAGGCCCCTTAAGTTCATGCGCATGGGCTTCGCCCTCCCCGAACCCCTCCCTTTCAAGATTCTTTATCTGAAGGACTATACCTAGGGCGCAAACTGCCAAGTGCATTTGAAACATGCCGTCGTGTAGCTAGATCACTCATTACCGATATGACTCCCATTCCCACCCCCATACGCGATCTCCCCACGCTGCTTGCCACCCTAGAACCCCAAGTGCAGTCGGGCATCTTCGTCTTCACCAGCGTTCCGCCGGGCACATCCATCGCGCCAACCGCCATCGTTGCCAGTATACGTGAACCGGAGGGGATGACGCTCATCTTGCCCGAAGCTGAAGCCCAACAGGCTGGCTTGCCCATCCTCGCCCGCTGCGCCTGGATCACCCTCACCGTCGCCTCCGACCTCTATGCTGTTGGTCTTACCGCTGCAGTGGCCACGGCTCTTACCCACGTCGGCATCAGTTGCAACATTGTTGCCGGTGCCTACCACGACCACCTCTTCGTTCCCGTAGAGGCTGCTCCCCGTGCGCTCGTAGCCCTCCACGCGCTGCAGGCCCAAGCTCGTGGTCATGTACCAGCAGTATCCTGAAGGGCGCAGCCGCACCTGCCCCTCCCGCCGATCGGCGTAACTTACGCGTTTCCGCGCATATTCCTTGCGTAAGGCTCATGGTTTACCCTATAATGGAGGCTATCCCCCACTATTGAGCTTATGGGATGGTCTGAGATGGCATGGCCTTCCCAGCAAACCTACCCACCGGCACGTAAGCGTTAGTGCATGCGCCGGATAAAGCCCTAACCTATTGTTGCGCACCACGCATGACACACCCTGATAACAGCCTGCACACGGTACCGCTCAGCAGCATCCTCAATGCCATGGAGGAGGTGATCTGGTCGGTGCGCTGGCCCGATTTTGTGCCAATCTTTATTACCCCCTCGGTCGAACGACTCTACGGCATAAGCCACCAAGCATTTATGGCCAATGGCCGTCTTTGGGAAGAGTGCATCCATCCCGATGAGCGCACGATTGTGGCGCGCATCTTGACTGATTTGGCCAATACAGACGAGTATAGCGCTCAGTATCGCATCGTCACCCGCACGGGGACGATCAAGTGGGTACACAATCGCGGCAAGTTGATCCGCGACGCGGCGGGCCAGCCGATGCGCGTTGATGGCATCGTGAGCGACATCACCCAGCGCCAAGAGGCGCTGCTCGCCCTCGAAAAAACCAAAGAACTGCTCAGCCAGACCAGCCGCATTGCTTCGATTGGCGGCTGGGAGATTGATGTGCCGACGCGACGCTTGCTCTGGTCGGAGGTGACCTTTGCCATTCATGAAGTTGATCCCGCCACCACGGAGCCCAACATTGAGATGGCGCTCAATTTCTACAAGCCCGGCGCATCACAAACGGCGATTCGCACGGCGGTGCAGCGCTGCATGGAAGCGGGCGAGCCGTTCGATCTTGAATTGGAATTCATTACCGCCAAAGGGCGCGAGTTGTGGGTGCGGGCGGTCGGGCAGCCTACGTTTGCCCATGGGCGCTGCGTCAAGGTTTGGGGCGTCTTTCAGGATATTACGGCGCGCAAACATGACGAAGAGGCGCGGCGCATGCTTGAGGCGGCGGTGCAAGCTGCGCCGCTGGGCGTCATTGTCTGCGATGCGCGCCAAGCTGATCGCCCCATTGTCTATACCAATCCCGCCATCAGCCAGATCACGGGCTACGCGCAGCACGAGATCTTGGGGCGTAACCCGCGCTTTCTGCACGGCGGCGAGGCGGAGCAGGCGGGCCTACTGCAATTGCGCCAAGCGCTTGCCGCCGGCACGGCATGCCACGTTGAGTTGCGCAACTTCCGCAAGGATGGCAGCCCCTACCTCGTTGAACTGAGTGTCGCTCCGGTACAGGGTAGCGATGGTAGCCTGAAGCATTTTGTCGGCATCCAGCGCGACATCACCCAGCAGCGGCGTTTACAGCAGCAATTGCTGATGGCCCAAAAGATCGAGGCGGTGGGCCGCCTTGCTGCTGGCGTCGCCCACGACTACAACAACGCTCTACAATCGATTCTGGGCAATACCGAACTCGCCCTGAACCACATCAACCAAGGCCCGCTACTTGCCTTCCTCGAAGAAATTCGTGCTGCGGCGCAGCGTTCCACCACCATCACACGCCAATTGCTCGGTCTGACACGCAATCCGCTCAGCCAGCCGCGCCCTATAGATCTCAATGCCGTCGCCGAGCAGTTGATCTCTATGCTGCGCCGCCTCATTCGTGAGGACATTCAGCTCTACTGGTCGCCAGAGCGCGACCTCTGGCCGGTGCTGCTCGATCCCGCTCAGATTGACCAGATTATTACCAATCTTACGCTCAATGCACGCGATGCCATCGGCGCAGCGGGCACTATTGCCATCACGACCTCCAATGTTGAGGTACGCGAAGCCATTCCTGACGGCCCGCCGCCCGGCAAGTTTATCCTTTTGACGGTGCGCGACAACGGCAGCGGCATGGATCGCGAAACCCAAGCGCGCCTCTTTGAACCCTTCTTTACTACCAAACCAGTTGGCCAAGGAACCGGCATCGGTCTGCCCTCGGTGGCCAATATTGTCCAGCAGAACCATGGCGTGATCATGGTCGAAAGCGCCTTGGGCGCTGGCACGACCGTGCGGGTCTACCTGCCCCAAGCTCCCAGCCCAGCGCTGCCTGAAGCCCGCAAGACCGCACGCATCCCCTTGCCCACTGCTACAATCAATGTTACCGTGCTGCTCTGCGAAGACGACAGTGCCGTGCGCGACCTTGGTCAGCGCATTCTCGTGCGTTTGGGCTACAGTGTGCTAACGGCGGCTAGCCCCAGCGCGGCGCTCAACCTCATCGCCCGCCATCCTGGCCCGATTGACATCCTCATCACCGACGTCGTCATGCCGGAACTTTCAGGTACAGATCTCCTGCACCAAGCCCGCAAAATTCGCCCCAAGCTCCACTGGCTCTTCATGTCGGGCCACTCCGCCGAGACCTTGGGCAAAGACGAGATTCCCGACGCCGACCATTTCATCCAGAAGCCCTTTACAATTGGCGAGCTGGCGGCGAAGGTACAAGGCATTTTGCGCCACGCATAAAGAAGAGGGTGGGGGCGAGAACCAAGTTCTCGCCCCCACCCTCACTTGAGGCAAAGCCTCTGGCGGGGGCGAGCCCCCGCAGAATCACGCCCCCGCCTGGCGGGGGCGTGGGGGCGAAGCCCCCACAAAGTCCCCCGCCTGGCGGGGGCGTGGGGGCGAAGCCCCCACAAAGTCCCCCGCCTGGCGGGGACGTGGGGGCGAAGCCCCCACAAAGTCCCCCGCCTGGCGGGGACGTGGGGGCGAAGCCCCCACAAAGTCCCCCGCCAAGCGGGGGCGTGGGGGCGAAGCCCCCACAAAATTCACCTTGCCATCACGGGTGCGCAGCACCCGTGATGGTAAAAAGACCCTAGTGGCCGCCAGCGGCACCCGCACCCAACGGGTTGCGCACGTTCTCCACCAGCTCCTGGATGTGAGCGGGCGGGGGCGGCGTGAGGTGCGAGACCACGAAGGTCACGGCGAAGTTGAGGATCATTCCCACCACACCGATGCCCTGGGCCGAGATGCCGAAGACATCGGAGATGATCGCCGTCTCCGTACCGAGCAGCGGCACCGAGCGCATCATAATGATCATCGAGGCGGTGAAGATCAGGCCGGTGAGCATGCCAGCGATAGCGCCCTGGCTGTTGGTGCGCTTGTCGAAGATGCCCAAGAGGATGATCGGGAAGAAGATGGCCGCCGCAAGGCCGAAGGCGAAGGCCACAATCTCGGCCACGAAGCCGGGCGGGTTGATGCCGAAGTAGCCAGCGGCCAACACCGCAAGGAAGATCACGCCACGACCAACCAGCAACTGGCGCTGCTCATCGGCCTGCGGGTTGATCAGGCGGAAGTAGATGTCGTGCGCCACCGAGCTCGACACCACCAGCAAGAGACCCGATGCGGTCGAGAGGGCTGCCGCGAGGCCACCCGCCGCGACGAGGCCGATCACGAAGGCGGGCAGGTTGGCAACCTCAGGCGTGGCGAGTACGATGATGTCGTTGTCGATCACGATCTCCGACTCGGCAGCCACCGGCTTCAGTTCGATGATACCGTCGCCATCCTTGTCGTCAAACTTGAGCAGACCCGTCGCTTCCCAACTGCTGACCCAGTTAATCTGGCGCACTTCCTCAAGCGACTTGCCGTGCAGGCTATCGATTAGGTTGTAGCGGGCGAAGACGGCGACAGCGGGGGCGGTGAGGTAGAGGAAGGAGATGAAGAGCAACGCCCAACCCGCCGAGTAGCGGGCACCGCGCACGTTGGGCACGGTGTAGAAGCGCACAATCACATGGGGCAGACCGGCAGTACCACACATCAGCGCCAAGGTGATGAAGATCACGTCAATCATGGAGCGCGTGCGGAAGGGCTCGGTGTACTCCTTGAAGCCCAAATCCACCTGAATGGCGTTCAGGCGAGGCACGATGTCGCTGAAAATCAGGCCAAGCTGCGGGATGGGGTTGCCGGTGAGCTGCAGCGAGATGGCGATCGCCGGAATGAGGAAGGCGATGATCAACACGCCATACTGCGCCACCTGCGTCCAGGTGATACCCTTCATACCACCGAGTACGGCGAAGAAGGAGACGATCACCATACCGACCACCACGCCCCAGGCCACATCAAGGCCAAGGAAGCGGCTGAAGACCACGCCGACGCCACGCATCTGGCCGGCCACGTAGGTCATCGAGATAAAGACCGCCGAGACAGCGGCGACCACACGGGCCGTGCTGGAGTAGTAGCGGTCACCCACAAAGTCGGGCACGGTGTACTTGCCGAACTTGCGCAGGTAGGGGGCGAGCAGCAGCGCCAAAAGCACATAGCCACCCGTCCAACCCAGCAGGTAGATGGCACCATCAAAGCCCATGCTCGAAATCAGACCGGACATACTGATGAACGAGGCTGCGCTCATCCAGTCGGCGGCAGTTGCCGCACCGTTCGCCATGGGCGGCACGCCCTGACCAGCAACGTAGAAGCCTTTGGTGTCACGCACGCGCGCCGAGTAGCCGATGTAGAGGTAGCCACTAAAGCTGAGAATCACCAGCACCCAGGTCCAGATTTCAACCGCAGTCACTTCCATTGTGAGATATCTCCTCGTTCGTGTTAGGCTATTCTACTCGTGAACGTCGAACTTCTTGTCCAAGTTGTCCATCAGTTTGGCGTAGGTGAAGATCAGGATCACATAGACGAAGATCCCACCCTGTTGTGCCATCCAGAAACTGAGCGGCACATTCCCCAAGGGGATGTTGTTGAAGGGGCCCGCGAGCAAATAGCTAGTAACAAACGAGACCACAAACCAGACAGCTAGAAGGCTCCCGATAATTGTGACGTTGCCTTTCCAATAGGCCGCCGCCTGCTCGTCGCTCATCTTGCCGCCACTCGACTTCCATTTTGGATCCTTGGACATGCTGCACATCTCCTTTGAATGAAGGGGAAAGCGCACCGCTACGCTACTCCCTACGGCACCGCTGTGGGACGCCACAAAGCAGCCGCGTTACGGCTTTGCCGTACTCGCTCGACCGCACCGGGGCGGCATGTTAGCTTCCCACAAACCTTGATACCCTATTGTGCTGGTTGAATGTGAAGGGCGATTAACTTCTTTGTAAAGTTTTTGTAAAATTTCTTAAATGGGGAAATTTGCGGGGGCCAGGCCCCCGCACCCCCGCCGTGCGGGGCATGTTGCGGGGGCCTGGCCCCATGTGTATAGACGTAAACTTGTGGCGAGGGTTCGGGGGAGGCGAAGCCGGCGGGGCTTTAGGGTTCGCATGCCCCCGCCCGGCGAGGGCGCGGGGGCATGTCCCCCGCAGAATCAAACCCCCGCCCGGCGAGGGCGCGGGGGCATGGCCCCCGATCAAACCCTGCCGGGCAGGGGCGCGGGGGCATGGCCCCCGATCAAACCCTGCCGGGCAGGGGCGCGGGGGCATGGCCCCCGCCCGGCGAGGGCGCGGGGACATGGCCCCCGATCAAACCCTGCCGGGCAGGGGCGCGGGGACATGGCCCCCGATCAAACCCTGCCGGGCAGGGGCGCGGGGACATGGCCCCCGATCAAACCCTGCCGGGCAGGGGCGCGGGG
>RSAS01000112.1:6266-6487 GCA_003934145.1 Candidatus Viridilinea halotolerans
GGGGCGCGGGGGCATGGCCCCCGCAGAATCAAACCCCGCCCGGCGGGGGCGCGGGGGCATGGCCCCCGCAGAATCAAACCCCGCCCGGCGGGGGCGCGGGGGCATGTCCCCCGCCCGGCAGGGGCGCGGGGGCATGGCCCCCGCAGAATCAAACCCCCGCCCGGCGGGGGCGCGGGGGCATGGCCCCCGCAGAATCAAACCCCCGCCCGGCGGGGGCGCGG
>RSAS01000112.1:6587-15597 GCA_003934145.1 Candidatus Viridilinea halotolerans
GGGCATGGCCCCCGCCCCCCCCCTCCGGCGGGGCGTGGGGCGCCGCCCCACATTCTGGTCACACCCATTACGTGGCGTGTTGGCGGCGCAGCCGCCAACACGCCACCCAAAACAGACTAACTTACCCCATCGCCAGAACCCTGACCATCGTCGTAGATGGGAGTCTGCTTTTGGCGCGAAGCGGGGCGCGGGGGCAAGGGCCGGGCGATAATGTGCGGGCAACCCAAGGGCGAAAGGTAGCGGTTGGGGCGCAGCGCCCGAATGGCGAGAATGGGATCGGGATGGGGGTGAATGATCGGCTTGGGCGGTTGGGGCGACAGGGGCGCTGCGCTAACGGGCGGCTCAGTCGGTGGATCGGGGGCGGGAACCTCGTTGAGTAGCGCGGCGAGCGTGTCGGCAGCATTAAGCGGCGTCTGTTCCTCGCTGAGCAATGGTGCAGCCACTTCGCGGGCCAAGAGGGTTGGTTCGAGTTCGGGGTTGCTGGGCGCATGCTTGTGCAGCACCATCGCGGGCGCGTGCAGCGCACGGGCCGCCGGCAGCGGCGGAAGCTCGTGGGCGCTCGGCGGCGGCGGTATGTGCATGAATGCCCGCTCGGGCGCAGGGCGACCACGGGCGGCACAGAGGTAGCTAAGCGCCTCGTGCTCGTTGCCAAAAAGCCCGATGCCACTCACCAGTTTGACGAAGGGCGCAAAAATGAGCAGATGGTACTCACCAACCACAAAGGCCATATGGCCCAGGTTGGCGTGGTGTACCACCTGCTCGGTGCGGCGCCGTGCGCCCTGTGCCCCCCCCTCAATGCGCCGTCCGTCCACTAGCAGATCAAGCGGTTGCGCACTCGCATCAAGAATGGCCCACAACTCAACAAAGTAACTCTCGGCTTGGTGTAGGGTGAGATAGCCCTCCATCTCGACCCAAATCAGGTCTTCATGGTGACGCGTAATGGTGTAGGGCATCAACGTGCCCTTTCTAGACCTAATCCGAAGAATCCGATTCTTCGGACGACTTCTGCCCAATGAAGCGGGGGGAGATGAAGTTCATGTGCCGTCGGGCGGGGGTGCGGGGGCATGGCTCCCGCAAATCCTCACCCGGAGGTCTTCTGGCCCCCGGATCTTAAGACGACAGCCCAGCATTGCGTACAGATTATACAAGTCAATTGTCTATATGTCCATAGATTGAAGTGAGAAGTATTCGCTACCTATGGTATACTTTTGCCCACTTGAGGTGCAATTTGGCAACCGTAGGTGAAGAGGAGTGCCCCGTGATCTTTATTGTGGGTGGTACTGGTACGCTGGGGCAGACGTTGGTGCGCATGCTACGTGAGCAGGGGCATGCCGTGCGCGTCTTAGTACGCCCCGCGTCGTTGGGCAAGGCGGAGCCGTTGCGCGCCTTGGGAGCGCAACTCATTGGCGGCGACATCCGCGACGCAGGTAGCCTAGCGATTGCTTGCCGTGGGGCAACCCATGTCATCTGCACCACGAGCGCAGGCGCGGATCGGCGCGAAAGCGCCCGGCGCATGGCCGAATTTGCGGGGCCGATCCAGCTCTTGCGCGCCGCTCAAGCCGCCGGTACGGTACGCCAATTTCTCTTTACCAGCGCGCTCTTTCCACGCAGCCCCGTCGGCTACAGGTTTGTCTGGGCCAAACTGATGGCGGAAGAGGCCATTCAGCAGAGTGGCATGCCCTACACCATTTTGCGCCCCGGTGGCCTCTTCTTCGAGTTGGTGCAGCGCGGCGAGCCGATTGTGGAGCGCTTCGGCTTCTTTCCGGTGGTGGGCGTGCCCGGCAAGCGCACGCAGATGCTGGGCATGCACGACGCGGCCCGCGCCTTTGTGAACGCCCTCGACAACCCGGCGGCGCTCAACCGTACCTTTGAACTGGGTGGCCCACAGGCGCTCACCTTTGCGGCGTTTTGCACAATTTGGGCCAAGGTTTGGGGGCGTCCCGTGCCGGTGCGCTACCTGCCCGTCGGCTTGATGCGCAGCCTGGGTTGGGCCTTGCAGCCCTTTAACCCTTCGGCCCCGGGCATTATTGAGTTGTTGGAATTTAGCTACGAAGAGATGTGCTGCGACATGCGTGAAACCAGCCGCGTCTTGCGCCTGGAAGGCATGCAGACGCTGGAGGAGTATTGCCGCGAGTATTATGGCCGCTAGACGCTACGCCTTCCGGCGGGGGCTCGGGGGCGGCTTCGCCTCCCCTGAAAAAGTTTGTTTGTTGCTTTTTGGCGGCGAAGCCGCCAAAAAGCAACAAACATGGGGGTTTGGGGCGCAGCCCCGTGCCGGCTTGCCGCAGGCGTAGGACGACCGCCCTACGTCTGCGGCAAGCCGTTCACCCAGCGCAACAAGACATCAGCAAAGACATCGGGGGCCTCGTCGAAGGGGCAATGACCACAATCGTCGAGCAGCTTGATCTCGGCTTGGGGCAGCGCACGGCGTTTGATCGCATTGGCGTCGGTCGGCGGCAACGAACGATCCTCAGTGCCCCAAATGATTAGGGCTGGCCCTGGGTACTCGCCCGCCTCCATTTTGATCACTAAATTCTCGGCGTTGCGTGTCGTATTCAGGTAGGATTGAGAGCCAAAACGCTGCAATGGCCCAAGGAAGGTCTCGACCAGCTCCGGAGTGACGCGCTCTTTGTGATGGTAGGCGGCGAGGAGCGCTTGGCGCACGCCCCATTCGGTGGCAATAATGTTGGCCACCGCTTCACCAACCAGCGGCGTGCCAATCAAATTGAGTAGCACCCGGTCGGTGGGGGTCACTGGTCGCTCGTAGATCTGCATGCCAGAGCTATTGACCAACACCAAGCCACGCACCAATTCGGGACGACTGCGTGCCAACTCGCTGACGGCGACGCCCCCCATTGAGTGGCCCACCACCACGGCGGGGCCGCCCACCACCTTGGTGATGAAGGTTGCCACCTGCGCCGCCCAGCGTTCGCGGCTGGCGAGGCCCGCCGGACGCGCCGAATAGCCAAAGCCATAGAGATCGAGCGCGTAAAAGGTATGCTCACGCGCGATGCGGCGCATGATCGGACGCCAGTGCTCGATCAGGGCTCCATAACCATGAATAAAAACGATGGGCACGCCTTGACGCGGCTCCGAAGCCCAGTAACGTATCGGGCCGTAACTGCCGCTTACGAAATTCTGATTCACGCGGTAACGCCGTTCGGCTGAGGGCGCACTCGTCGTGGCGGTGGTCGTGCTGCGGATTGCCATATGCCTTCCTTAATGCGCTCTGCGCATGGTGTCTACAAGCGAGTACAGCTTTAGTATAACACATTGCACATAATTTGCACAGGATTGGGCGTTGGTTGTAGGGCCACGTCGAAGCCGTGGCCCATTGGGGTACCATCCGCGTAGAGTAACCAAACTCATCGGAGGTACTCAATGAACCAACCACAGCGCGGAGCGGCAGCAGCAATGGGCAACCGCCGTGCAGCATACCAACGCGCCCTCAATGCGTTCCCTAATGCCACGCAGCATACGCGGGGGCTTCAGCAGTGTTACGTTTGCGCTATTGCCAAGTTTCAGCTTTACAGTCGCCTCCCGCCTCCCGCCTCCCGCCTCCCGCCTCCCGTCTTTTCGTCTCCCGTCTCCCGCCTCCCGCCTCCTGCCTACTTGTCAAACGCATCGCGCAATTCGCGGATCGAGCGTTTGGCATTGATCCACACGGCGCCGATCTTCGAACTCGCTACCTTCTTGTTGAAGACCAGCACGAGGAGGAAGCGTTGCATCACATCGAAGCAGTAGAGGTCAATGTTGACACCCTCGTGGATGTAGACGCTGGTGGCATCTTCTTCGCGGAGTTGGCGAGCGACCTCGCCGGTGGTAGAGAAGCCGGTGGAGAGGAGGGGCAGCACGATCATCATCGGTAGGTTGCTGGCGGTACCGACTTCGACAAGCACCATACCGGCGCGATCGGTGAGCATCACGCTCTGGGTGCCGAGATCTTTAGAGAGCTGGCTCATGACCGAGCGAATGATATTGATATTCTTCTCGGTTACGACGAGGTTGGTTGCGCTATTACGCCAGCCGCTGGAAGCCTCTTCGTCGGCGGCGGCTTTGGCCTCGGCGCTGGAGGAGGCCGAGCGGGCGGCGGCGGCTCTACTACGGGCGGCGAGGCCACCTTTGGACGCGGAGGAGGAGGACGCGGATGACGCGGAGGACGCGGAGGACGCGGAGGACGAACTGGACGCGGAGGACGCGGCCTCACGCTCCGCACGGGTGGGCAGGGTCACGCGGGCAGGCGTGAATTCGCGGCGCTCGCTGCTGCTACTCGCGGCGGCGGCGGAGGCCCTAGGCGCGGGCGCGGGTGGGGGCGGCGGCGGAGTGGCGAGCATGCGCCGCTTGCGCGGAGCAGGTTCCGGCTCCGGCTCTGGCTCTGGCTCTGGCTCTTCCTCTTCTTGCTGGGCCGCCGCCTCAACCGCCGCTGCGGCGGCGGCTTGGAGTGCGGCGCGCAATTCATCAAGAGCGACCGCGCCATGCAGGAAACGAAAGACACCAGCCGTCTCAGCTTCAACACGGGCCGCATCATCGGTTGAGCTATAGAGTACCACGCGGGTTGGCACCTCAAAATTGGGCAGAATTTCGGCCAATTCGAGGCCGCTCATGCCATGAAGATTCATATCGGCGAGCAGTGCCTCGGGGGGATTGGTGCGCAGATCCCAGAGAGCATCATTGGGCGAACTAAAGAATTGGATCTGCACTTCAGCGCCCAACTGGCCCGCCATGTCCCGTAGCGGTGCATCTTCGTTTGCGACCACCATCAGTCTATAGCTCATACCGTTCTTACACTCCATATTACATCAGCGGGCCGCGCCATTCCTACCGCTAGGTGTAGTATACCCGATCTTAGCTCATTACTTCCACACATGTGCGAGGCAACCAACATGTCCCCCCTTCCGTCAAGGTAACTTCAACGGCAGCAGCGCGGACGCCTGAGGGGATGCGGCGGGGCGCGGTAGTAAACGAACGTACGGTCGCTAACTGTCCCAGATGTTCATAATCAAGCAGGCGAACAGTGGCACCCACACGCAAGGGAAGGCGGGGCGGCTGGATCTGATTGCCACTGGCACGATTGAGGGGGATAATGACTCGTGGGCGGCGCATGGGGCGGCGCAGGCACGTTTGGCCATCAATGAGCGCCTCTTGGCGATCCTGCGTACTGAGGAGCTCGAAAAAGGCTTGGTTCATCGGGCGCACCCCAAAGCCTTCAGTGACGACGATGGTGAAGGGAAGTTGCGACACCTGTTGCGGGTTGGGCCACTGCCAAGAAGAGACCCCAGTCTGCCAAGCGGCATAACTCTGCCAACCCATGAAACTGCGCAGTTCCCGCTCTTCGATGCCCCCAACAATGATGCCCCGCACTTGATGCGTGACGGCGAGGCGGAGTGCTTCGGCGCTAATGCTGGCACCACAGATCAAGATCGCGTAGGCGCTACCGGCATCAATCTGTTTGGGTTGCACCTGTTCGTTGGGCTCAAGCGCCAACAGGCGCAAGACGCCGCTACGCTCTTCGCCGATGCCAAAGGCACCGTAGATCTGCGCGGCTGGTGTTTCGAGGATCACGCCCTCGTAAGGCATCACATCCATCACCAAGCCGCGCAGCGCAGCGGTAATGGTCTGCTCTACCGGATCAGGGGCAATCGTCACATAGCCCGTCTCACCATCCACGTCGGCGACCATGCCCCCCACGGGGGCGACGCAGCCGCGCCCAAAGAGCCCTGGCGCACGAGCGAGCAGATCGTTGGCCTTTACCTTCGCCCCTTTGGCGCGGCGCATGGCGCGAGGCACCAAGCGCGGGGGAACGCCGAGTTGGCGCGCCACATTGATAATCTGGAGATCAACCGGCTTCAGCGTGCGCGCCACAATATCTTCAGGCTCTACACGACTGCCCTGGCGCACCAAGACCTCGCCGGGGTAGGGCAGACGACGCTCAATACGCACCATCGTACTCGCGACAAGCGGGGGAATACCTTCGGGGTTAAAGAACGTCATAGGTGCGCCGGGAGTTCAGGGTTCAGGGTTCAGGGTTTAGGGTTCAGGGTTCAGGGTTCAGGGTTTAGGATGGCCCCCGAAAACAAACCCGTCGGGCGGGGTTTGGGGGCATGGCCCCCGAAAACATCCCCGTCGGGCGGGGTTTGGGGGCCATGCCCCAATGCCTTTCAAATAAGGGAGAGCATAGACCTCACAGGTCTTTGCTGATGGCGTTCCAGTGCAGAAGAGCAGACCTGTGAGGTCTTATTTGAAAGGTATTGGGCCATGCCCCCCGAAAACATCCCCGTCGGGCGGGGTTTGGGGGCCATGCCCCCGAAAATATCAAGCACCTTATAGGCAGCATGGCTTGTAAGGTCATTTGATTATAGCATAGACTATGCTATACTCAACCCGATGAGGCGTATGGCTTGGTGTGCCTATGGCTGTCTGCTTACGATGAGTCTGTTGCTTTTGGCTGCCTGTAGCTCAGAACCAAACCAAGCCTCCCCCGCAGCCGGGGCGCATGATGGCCGCTTGGTTGATTTGAGCCATGTCGTACGTGCTGATGTTCCCCATCCGCCGGGCGAGCCTGCGACCCGTTTGTACCATGATCAGGCCGGTGCGCTGACCCATGTGACCTTAGGGACGCAGACCGGCTCGTTGGTGCAGATGGTCGCCGTACCGGGCAGTGATCCGGCCCATCTGGAAGCGCTTTCGCCGCGTGATCTCGTGTTACCTGCGGTGGTGCTTGATATGCGCGATCAGGCCCAGGATCAGCCGGGTTTTGAACTCCTGCCATCCGCTATTTTGGCGTGGGAACGCGATCACGGGCGGGTGCCTGCGGGAGCGCTCGTGCTCCTCGTGACTGGCTGGGATGTGCGCTGGGGCGCGGCTGCAGACTATCTTGATGATCCGCCGCGTTTTAGCCAGGCTGCGCTTGAGTTGTTGGTAGACCAACGCGGCGTTGCGGCCTTGGGCATTGACGGGCCAGCATTGACGTTTATGCCCAAGACTGGCTTCACGCTGCTGCTCAAGAACCTGACAAGCCTCGAACAACTGCCACCCACAGGGGCGACGGTGGTGATTGGCGCATTGCGGCTGCAAGCCGCTACCCACGCGCCCGCACGGGTGATTGCTTTGGTGCCATAGAAACTTGTTGGAAGGGTGTGCGAGGGAACCTAGGGAAGCGGATTTTGTTGATTGCCCCGTTGCTTTGTCACCCTGAGCGCAGCGAAGGGTCTCTCGTCAGTCGAAAAGAGATGCTTCGCTGCGCTCAGCATGACAGGTTGTTGGGGTACTTAAAAGTTTCCGCTTCCCCTAGTTCTCTCGCATCCTCCCCTGGAGTTATCACAAGGATGAGCAGGATGCCCCCCGATCAACCACAACGTTCCGATCTTGCCTATCGCTTTTCCCAGTTTCGGCGGGCGGTGGGCGCACGGGTGACGCCGGAGGATCTGATGCTGGCGGCGGATCTGTTGACGCCGGGCGAGTGGCGACTCTTTATGGCGATGCCTACCTATGACCGCCGCCATTGTTTGGATGTCTGTGCGACCCTACAGGCCGCAGGCCACACTGAGCCGCTGTTGCTGCGGGCGGCGTTGATCCATGATTGTGGCAAGGTGGATGATGCGGGGCGACCGATGGCTTTGGGGTGGTATGTAGTAGCGACGATCTTGAAACGCATGCCAGCGCTCTATCTGGCCGCAGCGCGCCTGGGTGGAGCGCACCATCCGGTGGCGATCTATGCCGAGCATGCTTGGCGCGGAGCACGTATGGCGGCGGCGGCGGGTAGCCCCCCGGAATTGGTTGCAACCTTGCGTCACTACCACGATCCACAGCCCGAGGGCGCTGCGGCGCGGTTGCAGTGGGCCGATGAACAGCATTAATGTATACGATTACGCTTCCCGCCTTTTCTGGCCCGCTCGATCTGTTGCTGAAACTGATCGAGCGCGAAGAGTTGGATATTACAACGATTGCGCTGGCACAGGTAGCCGATCAGTATTTGGTTCATGTGCGTTCGTTGGACGCCCCAGAACCACGGGCGTTGGCGGAGTTTGTGAGTATGGCGGCGCGGTTGTTGCTGATCAAGTCGCGGGCGCTCCTGCCGCGCCCGCCGTTGGCCCCCAAGACGGCGGCGACCGAAGATGGCGATGCGGAGGCGTTGGCGGCGCAGTTGCGTGAGTATCGGCGCTACAAAGAGGTGGCGGCGCTTTTGCGGGCGTGGCAGGAGCAAGAACGACGCACCTTTTTGCGCTCTGCGCCAATCAAAGTTGAACTTGATCTGCGTCCGCCGCCGGTGCAGCATCGCGTCGAAGATCTGATCAATGCGTTGCAGCGCCGCTTGCAGTTGGCTTTGCCGCTTGAAACGACGCAGGCGATCAACCTGGGCCGTCGGCTAACGGTGGCTGAGGTGGGTGAGCGCGTGCGCCAGCGCTTGGACGCCGCGCCTTGGTGTAACTTTGCAGAACTCTTTGGCGCGGTCGCATGCCGCGAAGATGTGATTGTCACCTTTTGGGCTGTACTTGAACTGCTGAAACGTCAGGTGATTACGCTGGAACAGACCGAACTCTTTGGGCCGATAAGTTTAGGACGAGGTGCCGCCTATGAGCCAGACTCAGCCTCTCGTGGGCGCAGCATTGCCGTTGGGTGATCTGCTGGCGCTTGGTAACCAATTGCGTACCGATGATGCGCCTGAGCAGTTGTTGCATGAATTGGCCGAGGCGTTGCGACGCATTATGGCGAGTCCGCAGGTCTATATTCGCCTGCGCAACATGGACACCGATGCGCTGGAGGCGTTGGCTTTCGCCGGGGTGGATGCGGCGCAAGAGGCGCGGCTGCGGGCCGCTGTGCTGCCGCCGAGTCTCTACCAGGAACTGTTGCGCCCGGAACGGCGTGTTGGCGAGGCTTTTTGGCTGCCCGCAGGTACGGCGGACGCGGCGGCGTTGCTGTTGGTGCCACTGCGCGGGCGCGCCGAACGGCTGATTGGACTGGTCTTTATGAGCTTGCCGCCCACGCATACCGCCCTAGACACGGAAGTGAT